>JAITWD010000045.1 GCA_031285465.1 Lachnospiraceae bacterium | reverse complement strand
TCTACCGCCAATAATAATGGTGGTAATATCCCGGAGCCGAGCACCGGTCCGGTGCCCGATTTTAGAGAGGATGAATTTTTTTTTGATCCCGGTGCAGGAGTAAACGATCGCCCGATACCGGTTGCCGAGTTGGTTATGAGCTCGGTAGCGAAGGAGCTGACCATCAATATCGTTGATGCACAGGGGCGTAATATCAGGGGCGAGGAATTCAGTGTTTCACTGGAGGGGATCGGCGAATACCGGGATAGTGACCAGGACGGGATCATCTATATCCGGTCGGTACCGGTCGGAGAGTGTCGGGTAACCCTTAGCCCGCATCCGGACTATCGCACACCGGCGAGTGCTTCATCCATCATGATCAAACAACAAATAGAGTATGTCGCTATCAGTGCCAGTGAATTGAGGATCCTCACCGAGGATGAAATTGATGTTACCAAAGAGGATGCCACCAATATTCTGGCCGAAACCGACCGTGATGCAACCGAACAGACCGAGCTACTAGGTTCATGGGAGGGGGCTCAAATGGGTATTGATGTTTCAAAATATAATAAGGAAATCGATTGGGAAAGGGTTAAGTCCGCCGGCATAGAATTTGCGATCATCCGGTTAGGCTATCGCGGCTACACCTCTGGTGCTCTGATCATTGATCCTTACTTTGAAGTCAACATAAAAGGGGCGACCGACGCCGGGATACCGGTGGGGGTGTATTTCTTTTCGCAGGCGGTCAATGAAGTAGAAGCGGTTGAAGAGGCCAGCATGGTAATTGAATTGTGCAAAGACTACCGACTTGATTACCCTGTTTTTATCGACAGTGAAAGCACCGGTGGCACCGGTCGTGCTGACCATCTAAGTGCCGGGCTGCGTACCAGTATCAGTAGTGTTTTTATGGAAACCATTCAAGGTGTCGGTTTGTCCGCAGGCATTTATGGTGCGCGTAGCTGGTTTGGTCAGCAACTTTTGATGGAGGAGTTGGGTAATTATATCGTCTGGCTGGCGGAATATCGTGAGTCACCGCTATATCAAGGCTATTACCAAATCTGGCAGTATAGTTCCAAGGGGAGGGTTGATGGTATTGAAGGTAATGTCGATCTAAACTTAAGCTATATGGACTAAGCTGGTATCAAAATAATAATTTTTCCGATCAAGAAAGGATTTCAAAATGGGCAAAATTACAGTAGAAACATGTCATATCGAAGGACTTAAGGTCATAACCCCCAATGTTTTTGCCGACGCACGGGGATATTTTATGGAGACCTATAATTATAACGATTTTAAGGAAGCGGGTATTGATCATACCTTTGTGCAGGACAATCAGTCGGCATCGGTCAGAGGAGTACTGCGCGGTCTTCATTTTCAGATCAATTATCCGCAGGATAAACTGGTTCGGGTTATCAGCGGTGAGGTCTTTGACGTAGCGGTTGACCTGCGGACCGCATCACCGACCTATGGTCAGTGGTATGGCGTCCATCTTTCGGCGGACAATAAAAAACAATTTTTTGTCCCTCGCAACTTTGCCCACGGATTTTTGGTTTTATCTGAATATGCAGAATTTGCGTATAAATGTACCGATTTTTACCACCCTAATGATGAGGGTGGGCTTATGTATAATGATCCGGATATTGGGATCGAATGGCCGATCCCACAAGGGATGGAGTTACTAATGTCAGAACGTGACCAGCAGTGGAAAGGGATTAAGGCATGACCAAATGGAAGAAAATCGTCATCTTTACGACGGTCTGCATCATTTTGGCTGCTATTGTTTTGTTTCACCAAAATCCGTTGGCCGACCCGGAAACCGAGCGATTAAAAAAAATATGTGCATTTGTGCTACTGGCGATGGCCTGTTTTATTTTTGGTGCATTTCATGATCGTCTGACCGTCTTGCCCAAAGAACTGTGGCAAAGTCGCAAGTTGATCTGGAAGTTGGCAAAAAATGATTTCAAGAAGCGCTATGCCGGTTCCTACCTCGGATTTGTCTGGGCAATGGTCCAGCCGGTGGTGACCGTGGTGATGTATTGGATTGTCTTTGACAAGATATTTAATACCAGAAGTCAGTTGGTGGCAGGAGGTATTGAAGTGCCTTATGTGCTCTACCTGACCGCCGGTTTGGTGCCATGGTTTTATTTCCAGGAAGGCATGGTTAACGGCACTATGGCATTGCTGGAATACAATTATCTGGTTAAAAAGGTGGTCTTCAATATCAGTATCCTTCCCATCATTAAATTGATCGCGGCGACCTTTGTCCACCTGTTTTTTATGTTGATATTGGTCGGTGTCGCAGCAGGATATGGTTATTTTCCCAGCGTTTACACGATTCAGTTGGTTTATTACAGCTTATGTCTGTTCTTACTGTTGCTTGCCATCAGTTATTTTAGTTGTGCGATCGTGGTTTTCTTCCGTGATCTGGGACAGATCATCAATATTGCCCTTCAGATCGGGATGTGGGCTACGCCGATCCTGTGGGATATTTCGGTGGTGCCGGAGGGGTGGAAAGCGATTTTCAAATTGAACCCGGTGGTTTATATTGTGGAAGGATTTCGTAATGCCCTCTATGGCAAGCTTTGGTTTTTTGAGCACTTTTATTCATCAACCTATTTCTGGATCGTGACGGTGATGTTGTTTTGTTTTGGAACCTTGATCTTTAAGCGTCTGCGACCACATTTTGCCGACGTTCTATAAATTTATTTGATGATACCAGGGTCCAAAGGTCATGTGTTTCATGCTTCAATGGTTAAGCACGAAGTGCGGAGTGAGCCGTGGTATCAAGGGTGCAATAGTTACAAATTTGGTAATTTGGAAGGTGAGTTATGTCGGATAATAGAGCGGCAGCAATCCGGATCGAAGGGTTGGAAAAGATATATAAATTATATGAACGTCCCTCCGATCGCTTACGTGAAGCGATCGGTCTTAGCCGTAAGAAGCGTTTTAAGGAATATTTTGCCTTAAAAGGGGTGGATATGACCGTTTACCGGGGGGAGACGGTGGGCATTATCGGTACCAACGGAGCGGGTAAGTCAACCATTTTAAAGATAATAACCGGTGTTTTGTCGCCCAGTAGCGGTCAGGTGACCGTGGAAGGACGTATTTCTGCGCTACTTGAATTGGGAGCCGGTTTTAATATGGAGTATAACGGTATCGAGAATGTCTATTTAAACGGGACGATGATGGGTTTTTCAGAAAAGGAAATTGATGCCAAAATGGACGCTATTCTTGAGTTTGCCGATATTGGGGATTATATCTGGCAGCCGGTTAAGACCTATTCAAGTGGTATGTTTGTCCGGCTGGCGTTTGCGGTGGCGATTAATATTGAGCCGGAGATCCTCATTGTTGATGAAGCGTTGTCGGTGGGTGATGTTTTTTTTCAAGC
>JAITWD010000154.1 GCA_031285465.1 Lachnospiraceae bacterium | reverse complement strand
AACAATATACCGATCCTCAAGTCGCTGGAGAGAGAATTTAATGAGCAGAAGCCTTTTGCCGGACTTAGGATCACCCTTTCCATTCACTTGGAAGCTAAGACGGCCTATCTGTGCGAAGTGTTGGCGGCCGGTGGTGCTGAAATGTATATAACCGGTAGTAATCCCCTCTCAACCCAGGATGATGTGGCTGCCGCGTTGGCCGCGGAGGGGATGAATGTTTATGCCTGGCACGCTGCTACCGACGAAGAGTATGAACGCCATATCCGAAAAGCGGTTGAAGGTGCGCCTAATATCGTTATTGATGATGGTGGCGATATCGTCAATATGATCCATAACGAATACCCCCACCTGATCGCTGATATCATCGGCGGTTGTGAAGAGACCACCACCGGCATCATCCGATTGCTGGCAATGGATAAGGCACAGGCACTTAAGTTCCCGATGGTACTGGTTAATAATGCCCAGTGTAAACATTTATTTGACAATCGCTACGGAACCGGCCAATCGGTGTGGGATGGCATAAATCGTACCACCAACCTTGTTGTGGCCAGCAAAACGGTAGTGGTTGCCGGCTATGGCTGGTGTGGAAAGGGAGTGGCGATGCGGGCTAAAGGTCTGGGCGCCCGGGTTATAATTACCGAAATCGATTCGGTTAAGGCTATTGAGGCATTAATGGATGGTTTTGAAGTGATGGAGATGAATCAGGCGGCGGCCGTTGGTGATTTCTTTGTTACCGTTACCGGGTGTCGTGACGTCATCGGTGAAGCCGATTTCCGAGTGATGAAGGATGGGGCGGTTTTATGTAATGCCGGTCATTTTAATGTGGAGATCAACATGGAGCGCTTGGCGGAAATAGCCGATGCGATCGAAGAAAAACGTAAAAATATTACCGGATACCGTGTTGATGGCCGGTGGATCAACATCCTTGCTGAGGGTCGTTTGGTCAACCTTGCTGCCGGTGATGGCCATCCGGCCGAGATCATGGACATGAGTTTTGCGATCCAGGCGATGAGTGCCCGTTATCTGGCGGACAATCGCCCGGCTATCAAGACAATGATCATGGATGTTCCCGAAGCGATCGATCAGGATGTTGCCCGGCGCAAACTTGCCTCGATGAAGGTATCCATTGATCGTCTTACCGAAGCACAATGTGAATATCTGGACGGTTGGAAGGTCTAAATTTATAAAAATTTGTTATACTATATGAGACGCCGATTGTTTTTGCGTAACCTATAGGGTCTTAGTGAAATGCTGATTTAATCAGTGTTTCCCTAGATATATAGGATTATAAATGTGTAGTAGCACTATAATATATGGCGATATGTTGTCGGTCAGGATTTTTGTTTTAAATTTTAAAAATGAACGACATCATATCGCCGTTTTGTATAAGGAGAGAACTTATGTCGACGATACAAATCGTTAATCTAACGAAAAACTTTGGTAAATTCACCGCTCTTAATGGCGTAAATATGACCGTCAAACAGGGTGAGGTACATGCTTTTCTTGGTCCCAACGGTGCAGGCAAGACCACTACCATCCGGTGTCTACTGGGGATCCTTAAAGCGGACAGCGGCACGGTCAAACTTTTCGGGGGAGATGCCTGGCGTGATGCGGTGGAACTTCACAAGCGCCTGGCCTACGTTCCCGGCGATGTTAATCTATGGGATAATCTGACCGGTGGTGAGGTCATTGATCTGTTTTTGTCTCTGCGCGGCATTGCTGTCGATCGGTCTCGCCGGAGCGATTTTCTGGACCGTTTTGAACTGGATCCGTCCAAGAAGTGCCGCACCTATTCAAAAGGCAATCGCCAAAAGGTTGCATTGGTTGCGGCTCTATCGGCCAACGCCGAACTGTATATCTTAGATGAACCAACCAGCGGTCTGGATCCATTATTAGAAAAGGTCTTTCAAGACTGCATAATCGAATTAAAGAAGCAGGGCAAATCGGTGTTGCTTTCCAGCCATATAATGAGTGAAGTGGAGAAATTAGCCGACAGTGTCAGTATCATTAAAGACGGTCGGATTGTTTTGGCCGGGGCGATGAATGAGGTGCTGGGGAAGGGTACCACTTTGGAAGAATTGTTCTTGTCCGAGTACGCGGGGAGGTAGATGGAAAGGTATGGTTATTAAGATGATAGCTAATTTTGGTAAATACTTCCGCTTTATCCTTAAGCGTGAAGGCTTTATGAGTAGTATATGGGTGGTATCACTGACCGCTTTTTCTGCGATAATCGTGGCGATGTATCCCGGTCTTTTCCCTACGGCCGAAGCGATGCAGGGACTGGTGGCAACTATGAATACCCCGGCAATGATCGCCCTGATGGGACCGGTCTATGGTATAGAGGTAGCCAGTCCGGCGATGGTGATGGCACAGGAGTGTCTGATCTGGCTTGCCATTGCGGTTATTATAATGAATATTTTTGTGGTCAACCGGCATACTCGTGCCGATGAAGAGCTGGGGCGATTTGAGATGCTGGCGTCGTTGCCGGTCGGTCGGTTGGCAAATAGTGCAGCGACCATTGCTTTTTCCTTTTTGCTTAATCTGGTCGTGGCAGTGCTGATCGCGGTTTTTCTGATCATTATCCCAATCGAAGGGGCGACCATTACTGGTGCCTTGGTCTATGGACTTTCAATCGGAATGCAGGGAATGGTCTTTGCAGCGGTCACCCTGTTGGCGGCACAGCTTTTTAGCACGGCCCGTGGTAGTATGGGGGTATCATTTGCCGTGATGGGGGTGGCTTATGCATTGCGGGCACAGGGGGATGTTGCCGACAATGTGCTGTCGTACATTTCACCGATGGGATTGGGGCTTAAGGTTGAAGCATTCTATTCCAACGATTTTTTACCGGTGGGCATTTTGATGGCAGAAGGCGTTGTCCTTTCGCTTGTGGCACTTTGGGTCCACTCTCGTCGCGATATCGGCGCGGGGATTTTTCCGGCGCGCAAGGGCCGTGCCCACGCTTCAATTGCTCTGCGTGGTCCGCTTGGCTGGGCGGTTCGGATGATGCGTGGCAGCTTTATTGTATGGTCGATCGGTATTTTTGCTCTGGGTGCCACCTATGGTGCAGTGATCGGTGAACTTGATAATTTTGTGGAAAATAATGAGATGATCTCACAGATGCTTATGGCGGCGGGGGGGATGTCAATGGTGGATGCTTTCATCGCGATGCTTAACCCCATCATGGCGCTTATCATCACCGTACCACTCATCAACTGCATCCAGCGTCTTCATCTTGAGGAAAAACGCGGTCGTCTGGAATCCATTTTATCGGCAGCGGTACCACGGATTAAGCTGTACGGCAGTTTTACTCTGATCGCTGTCATTGAAGCGGTGGTGTTTACCTGCCTGGGTGCCCTTGGTTTATATGTGACCGCAGAAGCAACCGGAACGGTTGAATTGACCGTTCTGCTTCAGGCGTCATTAGTCTATCTTCCGGCCATTTTTTGTATGATCGGCTTGGCGGCCTTATTGGTTGGGTGGCGTCCCAAGCTTTCGTTGGCGGTATGGGTGGTCGCTTGCTATGCCTTCCTCATGTTTTATTTCGGGCGCATCTTTACCGATATCCCGGAATGGGTCCGCAAATTATCCCCCTTTAGCAATACACCTGAACTGCCGGTGCAGGAATTTACCGCCACACCACTGATTGTTATGTGTATCATAGCCATTGCACTTTGGTTGGTCGGTTTATTGGGTTACCGCCACCGCGATCTGGGACGATAAAAAACCGGCAGGCGGGCACTTGGATCGCTGGGTGCCTGCTTGCCGGTTTTTATATTTTTATTTGCCTGCCAGTTATTATATTTTTGGTGTGGTTTTGCCCGTTCTTAAATCAGCATTATCCCTTGGCCTGAAAATGGCTGTCTAAGCTGGAGTCTCTCTTGAGGGTGCTATATTGACCTGTACGATTATAGGAATCCAATAAGTAACTACTATCCTTTACCTTTGGTGTGGGTTGGGAATCCACCTGATCGTTTGGGGCAACCGTCCGCTCACCTTCTTCCCGCCACGCTTTGATAATTCTGCTGGCGGCCTGCCCAAACTTCTGTAAAGATTGTTTTATTCCGCCACCATTTTTTTTGAAATTATTGCTGGTTTTCTCAGTAATGATCTCAATTCGATCATCGGGGGAGGCGACAGGGGGAAGGGGTTTGTCAGGGAGGGATTTAATGACGGAGGTAGATAATAATGCCTGCCCATAATCACTGACATTAGTGTCAGTGATGCGCTTTACGCCGGTCAAACTGCTTTCACTTGTAGCGTGCATCTCATTAAGGGGTACCGATGTAGTGCTGTCGG
>JAITWD010000150.1 GCA_031285465.1 Lachnospiraceae bacterium | reverse complement strand
GAGGATATTTTTCTGCCAGATCCTTGATTTCCGCCTGTGCGTTATGGGCAACCACTTCATTATTATAATCGATCCGCCGCCGTAATGATTGCCGCCGGATGATCAGGTTATGACGGATTTCCACCATTTCTTTGTTATCAAGGATCGCGGCGGTCTGGTGCAGCCACAGTCCCGGATCCCTGACCTGATAGCGGCGCAGGATATGAAGTAACTCCCGCTGGAAGATTTCCAGTTCCCGCTCCGCTTGCTTGAACTTGTCGCGCTCCGCCTTCTCGGTCTGATATTGCTGCCATAATTTATCCAGCTCCTCGGCACCCGACACGCCATATTTTAGACGCAGGTATTCCAGCAGATTGGTATTATTAACATAGCGGATCTTTACGGCATTGTGTAACTGGATAATCTTATTTATGCTCTTCTCCACCTTCTTGAGTTCACGAATGGCTTCGGTGTGACGGAAGAAAACCACGGTGATCACCAGCGCGGCCGCACCGGCGGTCAACAGATAGCCGATTTGGGCATCCATTCCAAAGCCCATCTGTAAAACCAGCAATAAAATGAAGCATAGTACTGTAGCGATCACACAGACGATCGACATACCCTTCAGATTCTCGATCTGTCGCTGTGCCTCATGTTTCCGGTAGAGATAGGCATCCTTTTCATTCTCAAGCCGCTTCATATCGGCACGTATCTTAGTCTGATAATCCTCGGCCGCGGTCAGTTTATCACTGCCTTCCTTAACCTCATCAGCCAACGCCTCCATCTTCTGATATTGTGCTTCGCCCATCCGGTTTGACCGCTTAAGGTAACCCGAACGTTGTCCTTCCAAACGGCCGATCTGCCGGGCCGCCTCCTCCAGTTCGCGATGCTCTTCCTCAGGCAAAGCATCAATTTCCTCCATATCCTTTAGCTGTGAGGTGATGGAATTGTATTCCATTTGAAGACTATCCACCTCTCGGGTGGCTTCGGCAATCTGCTCCAGACAATTTTTGACATATTCCCGCCGCTGGTCACGATCATGCACCATCAGCTCATCACGGCGATAGACTAGCTCCTCCCAATCCTCATAAATATGTTCGGTTTCTTCCTTTTTTTTAAAGCGGTTTAATATTTTTTTGATAAATCCCATTTTTATACCCTCTACATGATAATCATTGTGATCGTCATAGTGTTTCTGACCGATTAAATTACCGCATCGCGATATTGCCGTTTTATCTTGTCCATAAGTTGATCAATCTGTTCATAATAGGAATTAACATTCCCATCATCTTTATACACCTTCATAGTAAATAACATCCGATTCTCTTCGGTTTCATCAAAGCTACTCAGTGCTTGCTCCAAGCGGCGTTCCACCGCCAGGGAGTGATTGTGGAACTGAGGATGATCCGCGATAAAACGGATATACTCCTCTTCCGGCAGATGACGACGCAGTGCCGACAGGTATTGACGTCCCGATTCCTCGTTGCCGGTCAGCTCGAATGCCTGACGAAAGCTTTCGGCTGCATCCGCAAACATAAACAGATGTGCCAGCACCGTTCCGCGATTGTGACCGATCCGGCCGCGGAGTGCCCGCTCGCCCTCGGGTAGCATCTCCAGGATCTGATCGTATTCTCTAAGTGCGGTTTGGTATTTTCCCTTGGTCGCCAGGTAATCGGCACGCTTTTTCTTTTTTTCATAATCCTTCAGACCAACATTGCCCTGAAGGATTGCCGCCACCTCCTTTTGTTCGTCCACCGTGCAATACTTCACATACTCCATGATGGTCATGACAAAAAGGCTGACCGAATTGGCCTGTTTGAATAGCCCCATAAGTTGTTCGCCCAACTCGGTCAATCCGCATTCTTCCGCCAACCACCGGACCAAACCACGATCCAAGATATCCTGATCCAGTATAAATGGATTGGTTTTAAAAAGGTAACACAACTCCTCAACCGACCAGATATGGATACATAATTGAGGGAAATAATAGGATGTCTGGGCATATCTGCCTAAACAAAGTAATGCTTTACCCAATTGTTACGCCTCCCTTTCTTATTTTTATGAAGTGGAAAACTCCCTCACCCACTCCTTGCCACTGGCTGGGTAGAAGTCGCCAAAGCCTTTATCGGTGGCCACCACCTGTACTCGATCGGCGGCGGTCATCCGAAACTGCATTGCCAGGCGGGTGGTACGGGGAGCCCGCTCGGGCATACCCTCCAAAAAGACGATCCGCTCTGTAATGACTCCTCCGGTCAGCGAAGTGATTATAAAAGAAAGTTCCTGATCATCCAGGATCAGTTCACATTGATTCTTAAGCTCATACCAGTTTTGCCCAGCATCCAACACGGCAAAATAGGTCTCGATCCCCCTCTTTAGCACCTTCATGCCAATATTAGCCTTCAATTTATCCTCACCCAAAAAAACCTGAGTTGTGCTGATATCGGTCGGCTGGCATTTCTCCCGCGCCCCGAAACATGCCCCTTTGCTATAAAGATTATTGCCCTGAAAGACCCGTCGCCCCCGACATAAAAATCGCAGTGACTCCTCTGGCCAATCACCCTTAAATCCTTCACCCACCAGAAAAACCGACGACACAAAACGGTCTTTACACATCTGCTCGGCAAACTCCTTGAATTCCTGATCCATTTTCCGGTAGGTTAATGCAACCTCCGCTCCATCATTATCTGCTCCAAAACCTTCCGGGTGATCGGTTTTTTCTTTATCCGTTCCCGACTCCTCCGACCGGTCGGTTCGCTCTTTATCCGCTCTGATTCTCTCGGGTCGGTTGCCTTCTCCAAGCACCGGCAGGAGATAGCCCTCCTCCCGCTCAACAAATACCGCCGTCGGAGTAGTATTACGATTACAGGTCAGGCGATAGGTGTTCATTTGACCGTCATAGTCAAAGACCAGCACCTGCTGATTCCACAACTCCTTCGGTTGGTGCATTACATACTGATAGATACTTTCCCGATAGCTTTGGAGATAAACCTTCTCCGGCGGTAATTCCAGGCCAATGGCTATCTGATCGAACACCGCCACTGTACGCAGGTTTAACTCACTGACGGTAAACATGACAGCGGCGACATCTTCTTTCTTGACCGCTGTAGTCATCAACGACAGACTCCGTTTGATGAACAATGTCAACAGTGCCACCGGGTCAAACTCTTCATTATCCACCTGCACCGGCTCTCCGGTGCAGGCCAGATCATAGATATTTTCCAGGAGGATCCCCTCTTCTTGTCCGGCATACTTGATCGCCTCCTTACCATAGAACCACCGGTTGGTTCCGCGCTTCTTACAAAGAACGGTCGGAATATTATAGGCTTCTGACCCCATCACCGCCGAAACGGTCTCCGGCTCCCCCCCCTTTATATCACAAAAACTGATCTGTGAATAGCGCTGTCCTAACACATATCCAATTATCGTCCTTCCGGTATTTTTTCTGCCCACGCCCCTACCTTACCTTTCCCCGATCCCTACTCCAGTTCCAGTGAAAACATTTGCTCCACCACCAGCTCTTGCCGGTAATAATCATAAAGCAACCGATCGACCGTCTCGTAATCCATCATTGTCCGCGCCATTTCAATATCATTAATGTGACTGAACCTACAGTCCATGTGTTCACCCACTAACTCCCCCTTGCTGATATTGGCACTTTCGGTAAAGGTATCCTTACCGTCTTCCTCATCCGCAATATAGTAGAGCAAGCGTTCACCGAAAAAGAGCACAAATTGCTTACAGAATATCCCGGCATACATTTCGGTCATTTCCGCTTTGGTATACTCACCCTTTCCCACCGGCTCCCGCTCGATCAAATAGTGGATCACCGTCCGGTTGCCCGGACGGGTATGATACTCAATAATGGTTTTATCCAAAAACTGCCCGGCAACCGGTAAAATCCCTATAAAGTTCAGGAAAAAGGCAAAATATATCCCCCGTTCCGCCAGATCGGCCAGGATCCGGTTAAGGATCACCTTAACCCCATCATCGATCTCCGCCGTATTTTCTGCAAAATACTTGGCATATGCCAGCCGACAGACCACATCGGGTTCTTCCTGACGCTCAACCATCTTTTCGAGCTGTTGGGCGATAAATCCATCGGTCACCTTCCCGTCCACAAAATAATCGTAGGCACGCCGCACTAAAAATGCCATGATCACATCGCTTTGACCGCCACCCGATACATAATCCCGAAAAATCTTCACCTGCTCTCCGACAAAAACATGCGCGTACATCATCTGCAGTAACAACCGTTCACTAAGCGCAAAGGTATCCACGCCAAAGTCACGGGCGGCCTTCCATATATTGCGCATCTGCCGG
>JAITWD010000246.1 GCA_031285465.1 Lachnospiraceae bacterium | reverse complement strand
AACCTTCGGACCGCCGACCGTGTCGGTGCCACCGACAGTATCCCGTCCGCCGGTGAGCGATCAACCAACCGCGACCACACCGGTTGCTCCCCGTCCCCCGCAGATACCGGACGCTCCTCGCCCGGCACCGGTGGCACCTCGACCACCACAGGCCCCGGTGACACCACGCCCACCGCAGGCCCCGGTTGCGCCACGCCCACCACAGGCACCGGTTGCACCTCGTCCACCACAGGCCCCGGTTGCGCCACGCCCATCGCAACCAACGAAGCCACTGGTTCCACCACAAGCACCACAGGTGACAAGACCGCCGGTTTCGGTGCCAACGCCATTGCCGGCCCCGATCCAAACCGTGCCCGGTTGGCAGGGAGGCGACGAGAATATCGTTTATGAAGAGAATAACTATTACCTGAATGATTATGATTATTACAATGTGTATGTTTCTAATGAGTATAGTCCGTCAACTGAGTTTTACTCTATCGGAGGATATGGCGTTTCAACCGATGATTATGCTCGTCAGCCCGATTACAGCTATTATGAAGAAGCCAACCGATCGAACGAAGAGGATAAATACGGATATGGTTGTGGTGATGGTGGCAGGCGGAACCCGAATGGCAATTGTACTGGTCAAAATGGTTTTAGACGGGCCAGCCGTAATATTTCTGCCGGTTCGGGAAATTCCCGTCCAATGGGTAATGGTGGGCAAAATCCATGCAATAATCCATGCGATAACCGTTCGGTTACACCATGTAATACACCAGGTAGCTCATCCCGTAATACACCGCGTAACAGTCGGTGCGGTGACCAGTACAACAACTCATGTAGTAACAACTCATGCGGTATGTGTAACAATCCTTGTAGCGGTCCGAATAACGATAGTCCCTGCCCTTACCGTGAACGCCCCAACAATGCAGGCTATGGGAATGGAGTTATGACCGGTAAGACCATGCCGGGTTATATCCCGCCGATGGATGACAGCTACGGATGTGCGGAGACCAATCAGCTTCATGATGACATGCGCCGGGCATGGGCTAAACATGTCTATGGAACCAGGATGCTTATTATCAGTATCGCCGGTCGTCTGGATGATCTGAGTGCGGTAAAAACCGAACTAATGCAGAATCCGCAGGAAATTGCTAAAATATATATCCCTTATTTCTCAGAGAAGACGGCCAATGGAATCGCTGTATTGATGACCGAGCACTTGCAGATCGGTGCCGATCTGATCACGGCATCACGCGATAAGCAATCCGATAAAGCGAAGGAGCTGGATAAGAAGTGGCATAATAATGGCACCAATATCGTTGAAGCGTTGTATGCGATGAATCCCAACTATGATAAGAAGGAATTGCAAAAAATGTGGGATCAGCATCTGGAATTGACCGCTAAAGAGGCGGCCGCCCGTCTGGCAAAAAATTATCCCGAAGACATCAAGGCCTATAACCGGGTAGCTCGCGCTGCGGAGAATATGGCCGATTACCTGGCAGAAGGAATCGTGCAATAAAAAATTGTGCAATAAAAAAAAATGTGCTATCATTTATTGGTCGGAAAGCAATATACTGCTTCCCGACCAATAACCGTTAATGGATGTCAATGTATTAACAAAAATAAAGGATGAACAGGTATCAATATGCTGACCGATAATAATTTTCCCGCATCACATAATGCTCAAAAGAAGATAGCCGCGATCAACGATCTCACCGGTTTTGGCCGCTGTGCCCTGACCGTTGCCCTGCCCATCATTTCCCATATGAAGATTCAATGTTGCCCGGTTCCGACCTCAATATTATCCAATCATACCGGCTTTGATGAGTTTACTTTTTTTGATTACACCGAGCAACTGCCCGGCTATATTGCCGGGTGGAAGAAGCTGGGACTCAAATTTGAAGGCATCATGTCCGGATTTTTGGGTTCGGTCGCACAAATTGCGATGGTAGAGGGGTTTATCAGGAACTTTCGGACCGGTCGGACAACGGTGGTGGTCGATCCGGTCATGGGCGATCATGGTAAGATATATACTACCTATACCACCGAAATGTGTCAGGAAATGGGGCGTTTGGTTTCCCTTGCCGATATTGTTACCCCCAATATTACCGAGGGATGCCTTCTGACCAATGTGGCGTATAAAGAAAGCGGGTGGAAGCAGACCGAGCTCCTTAAGGTGGCCGAAGGGCTGGTAGCGATGGGGCCTAAAAAGGTGGTTATTACCGGTATTGTCCAAGGGGGGTATATTGCCAATTATATCTATGAAAAAGACCAGGCGCCACAGCTGGTTAGAACCTCGCGGGTAGGTTGTGAGCGTTCCGGAACCGGTGATATCTTTGCGGCAATTATTGCAGCCGATGCGGTGAATGGGGTGGTATTTGAGCAATCGGTAAGAAAGGCTTCGGCCTTTGTGAAGCGGTGCATCCTAAAGTCGGATGAGCTTTTAGTACCCAAAACCGATGGGGTCTGTTTTGAAGAGGTGATAAGACAATTACGCTGAGACAGCCGCTTATTTTGCTGTATATAAGATATGGAATGGTCTGAAGTTTAGAAAGCTTTGAAGGTTTAAAAAATTAGAAAGTGTGTAATGGTCTGAAATTATCTCGGAAAAGTGTTGAACCTGTCAGAGGGGCTGACAGGTTCAACGAGGGGAGTATAAATAATTAATATAAGGGTCTGTAAATAGAGAAGATGAAGGGGTATCTCTATTTACTCTATAAGTATAAAATAATATATAACAAAAAGCAATATACTAATCCACCAAAAAAAGCAAACAAAAGCAGCTAAAATATGTGCAACATTTACACTTAGTCTTGTCTCAAGACGACATTTACAATCGTCGTGGAGTTTTATAGAAATGGATTTAAAAAAAATAGTAAAATATTTAGGAAATGTGTATAGATTTTGTTTTTAGGCCAATACTACCAATGTAACTAAAACCTATTTAGGAGGAATACAAAATGTCTAAAAACGATTATAATCAAAACAGCGAGAACAAAAATCAGGAAAACAAAACACAGAACGGACAGAAGAACGGTAGTTCAAGCTCAAGCAGCTCAAGCAGTTCTAGCAGCAACAAAAAGGGCAGCAGCGATTTCTAAGTTGGTCAATGACTAGTTGGAACTAAACGTAAGAAAGGGACATCCCCCGGGGTGTCCCTTTATTTCATATCATAGGAAAATGCTCCTATGATATAAAACAAGTGCGCAGCTACGCGCGCGGAACAAAAGTTGCGCTACCCAGGATATTTGCTCGCGTGAGTGCGCGAAGCGCACTTTTGTTCTTTAAGGCTGAATTTAAACTGTACATAAATAGAATGGTAGGCTATAATGTAACTGTTCACCAGGTCGGTGCTTTCGGACAAGAATGATAAAGCGGAAGCGGGAAGAGAAGCGAATACGATGCAAAGAAGATTTGAATTGACGGCCCCATGCCATTTTGGTTTGGAGGCGGTTCTTAAAAGAGAAATAAGAGATTTAGGTTACGATATCAGTAGCGTTGAAGACGGTAGAGTGTCCTTTATAGGTGATGAGGAGGCGGTTTGTCGTGCTAATATTGAGTTGCGGACTGCTGAGCGGGTGCTGATCAAGGTGGGGAGCTTTCATGCCGAAACCTTTGAAGAATTATTTCAGGGTATCAAAGGATTACCCTGGGAAGAGTATATCCCAGTCGATGGGAAATTTTGGGTGACCAAGGCCGCTTCGATCAAGAGTAAATTGTTTAGCCCCTCTGACATACAGTCGATTGCGAAGAAGGCGATGGTGGAGTGCCTAAAGGCTCATTATAAGATCGAATGGTTTGAAGAAACGGGAGAATCTTTTCCGGTCAGGATATTTTTAATGAAGGATGAGGTGACAGTGACACTGGATACCACCGGAGAATCATTACATAAACGGGGATATCGGAAGCTGGCAGCTAAGGCTCCTATCGCAGAAAACCTGGCGGCGGCACTGATCATGCTGACGCCGTGGCGACCGGATCGGATTTTGGTGGATCCTTTTTGCGGTAGCGGAACCTTTCTTATTGAGGCGGCGATGATGGCGGCCGGTATGGCACCGGGCAATAACCGTTTCTTTACGGCCATGGACTGGCCACATCTGATCGGACCAAAGCGATGGCAAGAGGCAATTGATGAGGCGACCGAGCGGGTGGACCTAAATATTGAGGTGGATCTTCAAGGCTATGATGCCGATGAGCAGATCATTGCCGCGGCGCGGGACAATGCCCGCTTGGCGGGCGTGGACCGATTGATCCATTTCCAAAAAAGAGCGGTGGATCAACTCAGTCACCCCAAGAAATATGGTTTTATTATTACCAATCCGCCCTATGGTGAGCGACTGGAAGAAAAGGAAAATCTGCCGGCAATCTACGGAGCGCTGGGGCAGCGTTTTCAGGCACTTGACTCCTGGTCACTGTATGTTATAACCGGGTATGAACAGGCTGAAAGGGATATGAAGCTTACCGCAGCCAAGAACCGCAAGATTTACAATGGGATGATCAAAACCTATTACTATCAGTTTCCCGGACCTAAATGACAGACATTATAAGATGAGCGATAAATGGCAATAAAAAGGCGGTAATAAGGTGATATCAGATAATGTTAAAAGGCGATAAAGGAAAGATAATGCGGCTAAATTTAATGAAGAAAACGGCTATATATAGTATGTTATTTTCTGCGGCGGCGTTGGGGGTTATTTTTTACGCAGCCAGTAATCAGGTGATTGCTGCCCCAGAGGTGGTGCAGGATGAGCTATGGCTGGACAATGTGGCGGGTAATGCCCAAGCGACCGGGCTGGATGATGTGTCAGGGCAGAGCGGCGACCGATGGTCACTTGATGGGGCCGGTCACCAATTGACCTTTAGTACCGGTAGTAGTCAGACCAGTTATCTGTGTATTCCGTTGCCACAGGGAACAGTGGCCGATAAGGTAACCATTGAAAATCATTATATGGACGAAGAGATGTGGGTGGTTGTGGACGAGACTGCTGACGAGTTTTATGAAACGGCGGTAATTTCCGGTAATCGCAGCTTCGTGGAACAGGGGATCTACGAGACCGATGGTGGTCAGGCGATCCTCAAGTTTTCCCTGACCGATATATTCGAGTATCGCAGTATTCTGGAGGAGGACCAGTTATATGTTGAGTTTGTTCCGCCACGGGAGATGTATGAGCGGATCATCGTGATCGATCCGGCGTTCGGTGGCAGTGAAACCGGGCATGAAGGCAATGGGATGGCAGAGAAGGATATTGTTCTTGCGATCGCCGCGCGGGTGAAAGAGCGGTTGGACGCAGAAGATATCAAGGTATATTATACAAGGATGGACGACAATGACCTGTCAGAGGATAGGCGGGTACGGATCGCCAATAATACGAAGGCCGATCTGCTGATCAGGATAGAAGCCGATGCGGCGGACGATAGCCTGGTGCATGGGACGACGGCGGTATATAATGAAGATTTCTTTATTCCCGGTTTCGGTAGCATTGAATTGGCAGATGCTTTAGAGCGGTCGGTCGTTTCTAATATCAGGGGGAAGGCGGTCGGTTTAGTGGCAGCCGGCGAAGGTGATTATGTGATCCGTCAGGCAACGGTGCCGGCAGCGGCGATCAGAGTGGGTTATCTGACCAATACACAGGAGGCCATTTTATTGCAAAAAGAAGACTATCTCGATAAAATAGCCGAAGGTATTTATCAGGCGATAATGGAGGTCTATGGCGAAGATGAGGAATGAGCAGGATAACCGCTTGGATGGAAAAATAGTGATTTTTGCAACCGGTAACCAGGATAAACTACGGGAGATCAGAAATATTTTATCGGACTATACCGACAAGGTGTTATCGATGAAGGAGGCCGGTGTCCAACCGACGATTGAAGAAAACGGCACAACATTTATGGCCAATGCGATCATTAAGGCACAGACGGTGGCCGAGGCAGTGGCTGAGGCTGGAATCAAGGCGGTGGTATTGGCCGATGATTCGGGACTGGAGATTGACCATCTGGGCAAAGAGCCGGGGGTTTATTCAGCACGGTACATGGGCGAAGATACCTCCTATCGGATCAAAAATCAGAATCTGTTAGAGCGACTTTACGGTGTGCCAAAAGAAGAACGGACGGCACGGTTTGTGTGCGCAATAGCGGCCGTTTTGCCGGAGGGGAAGGTGCTGACTACGCAGGGGACTATGGAGGGTTATATCGGTTACGAAGAGCAGGGGGGGAATGGCTTCGGTTATGATCCTATCTTTATGCTACCGGAATATGATCGGACATCGGCAGAGTTGTCTCCGGATCTGAAGGATGCGATCAGTCATAGAGGACAGGCATTGCGCGCGATGAAGGATCAACTGGTGGATTATTTATGAAGGTATTGATCGTCAGTGATACCCATGG
>JAITWD010000213.1 GCA_031285465.1 Lachnospiraceae bacterium | reverse complement strand
CTTCTGATCATCTATATGGCGGTACTTATGACCGATAAGACCATCGTGCCGGGGCTCGGCATGGCGATCATCATCATCACCCTGATATATTGTGGTCTGATCGGACCGCTCGCCTTTGCCGGACTACGGACCTTAGGTCCTAACGAAGCGCTGGTGCTCACCTTCTTCGGTCGTTACTACGGCACCCTCCGCGGGGCAGGATTTTTCTTTGTCAATCCGTTTGTTACGGCAGTTAATCCGGCGGCCGACTCATCGCTTGCGACCGGTACGGTGGGGACGCCGGATAAGGCGGTCAAGGTAAGCTCGGGATCGATGCACCTTGAGATCGGCGGGGTCAAGAGCAAGAAGATTTCCTTAAAGGCGATGACCCTAAGCAATGATAAGCAAAAGATCAACGACCAATTAGGCAATCCGATCATCATCGGGATCGTGGTTATCTGGAAGGTGACCAATACCGCCAAGGCGGTCTTTAACGTGGATAACTACAAAGAATTTTTATCCATTCAGTGCGATTCGGCGCTCCGTAATATCGTTCGGTTATATCCTTACGATTGCGCCGACGGAGCCGGTGAGAAGTCCTTACGGGGGAGCAGCGATGAGGTTTCCCAGCGTCTTAAGGAAGAGATCCAGATCAATGCCGAACTGGCTGGACTGGAGATTATGGAAGCGCGGATCACCCACCTGTCCTATGCCCAGGAGATCGCTGCCGCCATGTTGCAGCGTCAACAGGCATCGGCGATCGTAGATGCCCGCCAGATGATCGTTGACGGTGCGGTCGGGATGGTGGAAATGGCACTTTCCCGTTTGAGCGACAGCAATATCGTCGATCTGGACGAAGAGCGTAAGGCGGCGATGGTCAGTAACCTTCTGGTCGTGCTGTGCGGTAATAAGGATGCCCAACCCATCGTTAACAGCGGGTCATTATATTGATCGTTTTATCGGATAAAATAGGAGAATGAGAGGGCGCAATGGAAAATAAAGAAAATGGCAAAAAGCAGGTGCCATTGCGTTTATCAACATCGCTTTGGCAAGAACTTAATCAGTGGGCAGAGGACGACTTCCGCTCCTTAAATGGGCAGATAGAATATCTGTTGACCGATTGTGTCCGGCGGCGGAAGGGTAGAGGGGCATCCTCATCCGCCGACAGTGGCAATAAGGAATGAAAGGGTAGCTATTGGGTAATTTAACAAGTTACATTGGATGGCAGAGGATGATCCTCTGCCATTTTTCTGTTGTTTTTTGGTAAATAGCAATTGAGCTGGAATGGAATAAATGTTATGATGAATTAATGAAGATATTGTGGCACTGTTTAAAATAGCAAATAGAAATGTATTTGTAACCAGTGTTAGTAATATATATGATGAACTGTTCAATACATATTATGAGTTTGCAAAAGATTTTTTTGATTTATTATTATCCTTTCACGAGCAGTGGTTGATGTTGCCAAAAGTTTTAATGAGTTTTTCATCAATTTCCCCCGGTTTTTGATCGATGCAATAGCCCCCTAAATGGCCGAAGTGATAGCAACCAGTAGGAGGACCAATTGGATAAATTATAACTGAACAATGACGAGGAAGAAACCGTTGACGGTGAGCATCAATAACTAATATTACGCGGTCAATATTGAAAAGAACCATAGAATGTGTTAATATCTAATACAGATTTACCAACGGAGGATCAATTAATGGCACAATTATGGGGCGGACGCTTCACAAAAGAAACCAAACAGGAAGTATTCGAATTTAACGCTTCCATTAGCTTTGATAAGCGGTTGTTTGACCGCGATATTGAAGGTAGCATTGCCCATGCGACCATGCTCGCCAAGCAGGCCATCATCACCGATGCCGAGAAGGAGGCCATCATCGACGGTCTGACCGGTATCGCTAAAGCGGTGGGCGAGGGCACACTATCGATCACCCATGAGCATGAAGATATCCACAGCTTTGTTGAAGCCAATCTGATCGCCCGCATCGGTGATGCCGGTAAGAAGCTCCACACCGGACGGAGTCGTAACGATCAGGTGGCGCTGGACATGCGCTTGTATTGCCGGAGTGCCGTTACCGACACGGCGGGCGGGATTTATGAGCTGCTGAAGGTTCTGTTAGAAATGGCGGAGGCCAATCTTAACACCTACATGCCGGGCTTTACCCATTTGCAGAAGGCGCAGCCCACTACCGTCGCCCATCATCTGGGCGCATACTTTGAAATGTTTAAGCGGGATGGCGAACGCCTTAACGATATCTATAAACGGATGAACTATTGTCCGCTCGGAGCTGGAGCCTTTGCCGGTACCACCTATCCGCTCGATCGCAACTATACCGCCGCCATCTTAGGCTTTACCGGTCCGGCGCTCAACAGCATGGATGCGGTATCTGACCGTGACTATTGTATCGAGCTGCTGGCGGCATTATCCACCATTATGATGCACCTTAGCCGTTTTTGCGAAGAGGTGATCATCTGGAATTCTGACGAATACCGTTTTATTGAAATAGACGACGCCTATTCCACCGGCAGCAGTATTATGCCACAGAAGAAAAATCCCGACGTCGCCGAACTGATCCG
>JAITWD010000189.1 GCA_031285465.1 Lachnospiraceae bacterium | reverse complement strand
ATTGATCGTGCCGGCGCTGGCAGAGCTGGCGGTGGCAACGCAGCCACTGCGGCTGATCGGGGCGAAAAAATGGCGGGAATTAGCCGGCGCAGTCGGTCATGCTACCCTGGTAGGACTATCCACCCTGGCGGGGGTGGTGATCTACCTGGGCATAAACGCAAAGGTCAGCGGCAATCCACTACAGTTTACCATCTATCAGAAGGAACACTGGTATCAGGGGGTGGGCTTTTTGCCAGACACCCTGCGCTATATCGGTGAAAATGCGTTAAATGAACGGTTTAATTCCATTGGGATGGCGATATGGATCCCCGAACTGGTTTTGTTCGTACTAGGGGTGGTTTTGTTGGTCTATGGCTTCCGCCGGCAACGGTTGGCGATGAGTTTGTATCTGTTGGTTTATATCGGGTGTGTATATTCGGCAACCTGGCTGCTTAGCGCCGGTCGTTACCTGGCATGTGCGGTGCCGGTCTTTATGATCGCCGGAGAGTGGCTGGCGAAGCGGGAACGGCAGAAAATGGCGGTGTATTGGCTGTCGGGGGCGCTGTTTATGGTGTATATGATCGCGTATTTGTTGGGGCGGCAGGTTATGTAGGGGAGTGAGATAGGTGAGATAGGTTAAGTGAAGGGGATTAGAGGAAAAAGCTATCTAATTTCATGATACTTTTTTTCAGACGATTAAGCTGTCCGATGGCATTTTCGGTTGAAAGCAGTTGGAAAGCAATGTATTCGTAAATGCCACGCAGATGGCCAGTTTTTGCTACGCATCCTGTGGAGCATCTAAGGAAATACCGATTTGATCAACGTTTCCTTAGAAAAATGTTGCGTATGATTGGTCTGAGCAAGTAGAAAGCATGACTATGCTTGGAAAAATCATAATTACTTGTCGCGAGTATAGGCATGAATTGAAATATAATAATGCAAAGTGCTTGTCCTACAATAAGACGAAAAAAGATTGCAACATTATAGACTATTGTTTTGACATTTGCGTCCCCATCATGTAAAATTTTAACAAGGGCAAAATATTTGCTCCCGTTGACACCATAAACCAATATTTATGATCAGATACCTATTGCAGGTAGGGAGATTTTACCAATGAAAAAATTCTATAAAGCAATCTCTATTCTAATGATAGCGGTGATGTTAGCACTTTCGATCGGCAGTTCTTACCCAAACCTTAATAAAATCAATAAAGTTAATGCGACCGGTCTGGAAGTGGTTATTGTAAAGGAGGTATTGCTTTCCGCTTTACAGTACACGGTATATGCCCTGTTCGCGGTGGGCTGTTATGAAGCGGTCGCCAGCGATGACGTGGATGTGGATGTGCTGCTGAATGATTATCATGATTATCTGGCGGACAATCCACAGGACTGGATCGATGGGAATAATGCGCTAAAACCGTGGGTGGAAGCACCCTATCAAAGATTTTCGGTTATTTCTGGCGGGGGTTCTTCGCCCAACGGAGAGGATCCCAAGACCGACCTAAGTAAGATCGTCAAGGACTTTGGGATGACGGTGTTGATCGGGGATACCTCCTCCGGAATGATGGGAAGTATCGCCGACTGGATCGAAAGTAAAATAACCACCGATGAAACCGGTGCTCCGGTGCTCGCGATCGGTAATGAGGTGGTGCCGGTTGAAGGGGAGAGGTGGGGATTTTCCGGCTATGAGTTTGATGAAAGCGGATACTATCCGATCAGCTGTATTGCCCGACCGATCGGCTCGGACGGACGCCAGTACTACTTTTCGTATGAAACGAGGGCATCTTCTTCGCAACTGGTATTTGGGGTAGTGGACGGAGCGGATGCATGTGGTCAGACCGCAGATCTTTATTGGTATGATCCGGGCACCAAGTTAGTCAGAAATTTTAGAATGAAGGGAACCCGCTACATATATCGCTATTCATGGGATATCGCGACGGGTGAGCATCAGCGCTTTCCGGTCGATTATCTGGAGGGGGTGCCGGTCTTTAGCGACCAGGCGGCCTTTATGCAATATCAGGCGACCGGTAATGAGGGACTGATTTTAAATAATAAGACCAGTATTGATACCGGCGATGACTATGGCTATATGAATATCGGTACCGGCGACCTTGACCCGTCGATCCTCGCCGACGGTACCCTGGGGCATATGAACCATCTTGCCAATAAAAATCTGACCTTCGAGGAACTGTTACGCTTAGGTACGGATATCACCGCCGGTGTAGAAGCATATCGGACGGGTGATACCGAACGAGCGACTGAGTTGGGCATCCCCCCTCAGGGTGAATTAACTAATGAGACCTATTCCGCGTTGATAGAGCATCTGATCGAGAAGGCATCAGCCTCGGCAGGGGAGTCGGAAGCGGCAATAATTGCGCAGGAATTGAGTGCGATTGCAAGCCGGTACGCCATTTTTAAGTGTAAAGAGGCCGCCGATGCGATGGCGGCGTATTTAGAGGCGGAGGGACAGGAATATAGGTTTATTACGATGCAATATCCGTATAAACCGGGAATAATTATTTCGTTAACGAGGGAAGCAGTATATGGTATCAATAGTGAAGAAAATCAAATAAGTACAAATGGTTTACACTATGGGATTGAATATAATGACACAATGTATTGTAATGTTCATCCAAATGGGTTGTCATTGAATGACTGGTTAGCAGATTTCTGGGGATCAGATCAAACGGAGCGAATTATTACCGCCACATAAAATAATGGAAGGAAAAGAGGTTATAATCTCTTAGTGGATTATTGTGAAAAGTATAGAGTTTGTATTATTAGAAATCAAGGAAAATCCCGAAAAATACCTCGGTGAGAAATCATTCACCAAGTTGAATTTATTTGAAATCGGTTATCGAGTAAGTAGAAATGCTCAGTGGGGATTTATTCCGTATGAACTAGATGGTTTCCAAGAATTTTTGTATGAAAAATACCAAACAAACCATTGGGTGAACGGTTCAAAGATAGTACAACTCTATTCTTCGTCTGACGAAGATGCATTTGATAAATTTTATGAACTATGGGATGAGTTTACGCAACTAAAAGAGTCAGGAGGAATCACATGAATCGTAGGGGAGGTATTAAGCGAAGCAAATTATTATCACCACTTAAAATGATGAAAGGAAAAGAATTTATTTTCTTTATATATTATTATGAAAAACTTGACAAGTGCACTGTTAGCAATCAAGGAAAGCCATGAAAAGTACCTCGGTGAGAAATCATTTACCAAGTTGAATTTATTCGAAAGTGGTTATTTTTTTAGTCAATATGATGAATTGGGATGTGTTAATGATGACCTACGTGGTTTTCAAGAATTTTTGTATGAAAAATACCAAACAAACCATTGGGTGAACGGTTCAACGATAGTACAACTCTATTCATCGTCCGACGAAGATGCATTTGATAAATTTTATGAACTATGGGATGAGTTTAAGCAACTAAAAGAGTCGGGAGGAATCGCATGAATCGTAGGGGAAGTATCAAACAAAGTCCATTATTACTGCAACATAAAATGATGAAAGGAAAAAAGAGATAACTTCTTCGTTGACATTATGAAAAGTTTAACAAA
>JAITWD010000106.1 GCA_031285465.1 Lachnospiraceae bacterium | reverse complement strand
GGGCAGTATGAGGATGGCCGCATCCGGTCAGCGGGTGGTGGAATATGAGGTGCTGGAACAGGCCGAACCGGTCGTGCCGGCGGATGATTATGAGATCCTTCTAAGGATCGTGGAGGCCGAAGCCGGTACCGAGGATGAAAAGGGACGGATGTTAGTGGCCGGTGTGGTACTCAATCGGGTGGCGAGCGATAAATTCCCCGATACGATCGAAGGGGTGGTTTTTCAGGAACAAAACGGGACGTGCCAGTTTTCACCGGTAGCCAATGGACGTTACTATTCGGTCACGGTCAGTGACGAGACCATTAGCGCGGTTGACAAGGTGCTGGCAGGGGAGGATGTGACCGAAGGCGCATTATATTTTGCCTCCCGCCAATATGCCACACCGGAGAAGATGGAATGGTTTGACAACCATCTGACACCGTTATTTAGCTATGGCGGACATGAGTTTTTCAATTAATACCTGGTGCTGATGGTCGGTTTAAAGTTAATATATTTGCGGTTGGTGGAAAAATATGATATAATTCCTACTGAATTCAGAAAATGATCAAACGAAAGTTCCGGCATCGGATCGGAGGACTAAACGGAATTAGTTTAGGGCGGTACAAGCGCCGGAGGAATCGGGAGGAATATGGAGATTAAATATTACAGTACCAGAAGCAGTCAGGAACCGGTGACGGCATCACAGGCCATTTTGAAGGGGTTAGCCGATGACGGCGGATTATTTGTTCCCGAGAGGATCCCGGCACTGGATAAAAGCTTAAGCGAGCTTGCCGCGATGGATTACCGTGAGCTGGCTTATGAGGTGATGAAATTATATTTGACTGATTTTACCGCGGACGAGCTTAAGGAGTGTGTGGCGGCGGCTTATGATGATAAATTTGACCGGCCGGAGATCGCACCGTTAGTGGCGGTGGGAGAGGCCCACTATCTGGAACTTTTTCATGGGGCGACGATTGCCTTTAAGGATATGGCATTGTCGGTGTTGCCGCATTTATTGACGACGGCAGCGAAGAAGAATAACGTGGACAGTGAGATCGTGATCCTGACCGCGACCTCCGGTGATACCGGTAAGGCGGCACTGGCAGGCTTTGCCGATGTTAAGGGGACCAGGATCATTGTTTTTTATCCTAAGAACGGGGTCAGCCCGATCCAGGAGAAGCAGATGGTGACCCAAAAGGGGGACAATACATATGTGGTGGGGATCCATGGTAATTTTGATGATGCCCAGACCGGGGTGAAGGAGATTTTCGGTGACCGCGAGCTGGCGGCGCAGATGGCGGCCGAGGGCTTTTTATTTTCTTCCGCCAATTCGATCAATATCGGTCGCTTAGTACCGCAGATCGTTTATTATGTGTATGCCTATGTCGGTCTGTTAAAGCAGGGGACGATCAAGGCGGGGGAACCGATCAATGTGGTGGTCCCGACCGGTAATTTTGGCAATATTTTAGCAGCTTTTTACGCCAAACAGATGGGTCTGCCGATCGATAAGCTGATCTGTGCGTCTAACGATAATAAGGTGTTGTATGATTTCTTTGGCACCGGAACCTACGATCGGAAGCGGGAATTTATTCTGACCTCATCGCCCTCGATGGATATTTTGATCTCCAGTAATTTGGAGCGTCTGATCTACTTTTTGACCGGCAATGACGCGGAGAGTAATCGGACTTTGATGCAGGCACTGGGTCAGGACGGGGTGTATCGGATCACGCCTGCGATGAAAGCGGGGCTAAAGGACTTTTATGGCAATTATGCGACCGAGGCAGAGACGGCGGCGGTGATCGGCAAGATTTATGGTGAAACCGGTTATGTGATGGATACCCACACAGCGGTGGCGGCCAGTGTCTACGAAAAGTATCGCGCGGAGACGGGCGATAAGCGGCCGACCGTGATCGTTTCTACCGCCAGCCCTTATAAATTTAGTCGTAGTGTAATGACGGCGATCGAGACCGTTTTGGATGGAACGGAAGATTTTGCGCTGATCGATCGGTTGGCGGAGGTTTCGGGGGTTAAGGTACCGGCGGCGATCGAGGAGATCCGGAACGCCCCAGTGTTGCATACCAGGGAATGTGATACCGCCGATATGAAGAAGACGGTGAAGGATATTTTGGGTTTATAGATCATAGATTTTATAGATTATAGATCATAGATTAGGAAAGCTCTGATTTAATCAGAGTTTTCTTGGTTGGGGATGTGCAGATCGGCGGACAAGGTTCGTCTGGGTCAGACCAAGAGGTGTGTCTGGGCAGATTGATATTGTCCGTCGATTTGCTTTTTTATGCTTATTGGGCTGGGAAAAGAAAGAGGCTTTAATAAATGTATCGACAAAACCTAATACTGGTTATAGCTATAATAGTATAATAATAGGGGACCGAAATAAAATGTCTTTTAATGGGAAATAGATTGCAAATTTGTAAATATTTGGTAAAATATAAATTAAATAAGAAAAATAGTTTTATACACGTAATCGATATAAAAATGGAGGAAGAGGGATGTTTTGTTCAAAATGTGGCATGGAAATATCGGAGGGTAATAAATTCTGTTCGAACTGTGGTGCAACGGTTACCGCCACGCCGCCACTAAAAAAAGTGGTGCAATTAAGATGTAGTAATTGTAGTGGATTAATGACCGTTGAGGAAGGAAGCCTGATCATTGCCTGCTCATATTGTGGTTCAAAAGAGTTGATTTTGGAAAGTGACGAAGTGACGATTGAAAAAATCAGAAATAATACATATAGAGATGTAACCTTACAGAAATTACAGTATGAAGCCGCGAAGGATGACCGGCAGGCAGAAAAGGAAAAGATGTTAGCCTTTAAAAAATCAAAATTTGGTAAGGTCCTGGTTTTTTTTACGATCCTCTGCATAATACGTTTTATGTTTAATGTAGATAATCCGATCGAATATATTGTAATGACGGTATTTATGTTGCTTCAGCTTATTATGTTTGCGGCTTCCTGGTTGATGGGGAGTGGAACGATCAAGACGAAAGAGCCTCATTTGTTTGGGATTGTCGCTGCGATAGCCTTTGCGTTATTTATTCCGATCACAATTGCCGGTAATCTGGCAGACAAAAGTTATAGAGAGCGGCTTGATATGGAGAGGAATGAACAAATGAAGCTTTTAGAAGAAATGACCGCCGAATAAAGAGCAGAATTAATGAGCCGGAATGATCAACAGGGGTTGATCTTCCGGCTCACTTTTGTCATTGTTTTTTATCTGTTTTTATCTGTTTTTATC
>JAITWD010000296.1 GCA_031285465.1 Lachnospiraceae bacterium | reverse complement strand
CGATAGGGCGGATTTCGAATGTTTTTAGGATCGTGAGAGCACGCAGTGCGAAACGATCCGTGGTATCGGGAAACCCTAAAAACATGAGAAAGTAGCCCGGCAGGGCGGATTTCGGATGTTAATCACTTGCATTGATTGTAATTTGCTGACAACTGTGATAACATCAAAATAGCCTGACACAATTAATACACGGGCGTCATAAAGGAGTTCCTATGCGCGAAAAACTTTACACCATCCCCTTAAACGATGCTATTAACGCCGATGATGAATGTCCTTTTTGTTTCATTGAACGGGAGGTCGAACAGGATCTGCTGGACTTTGTCCTTGGTAGTGGCTCTTCATATATGGAAAGTGATATCCGTGAAGCCACCGATGAAGAAGGCTTCTGTCGCACCCACTTTAAGAAGATGTTTGATTATGGCAACACTCTGGGAAATGCCTGGATCCTTAAGACCCACTATGAGCGGTCCATTCGTGAAATGACCGAACAATTCAATAATTTTACCCCTGCCAAGTCCCCACTGATGGCCAAGTTCAAAAAAAATACCGAGCAAGTCAATCCCATTGGGGGCTGGGCAAAGCAAAAAGAGCAATCGTGCTACATCTGTAGTCGCTATGCCGATACATATGACCGCTATCTTGATACCTTCTTTGTCATGTATAAGAGCGATGAAGCCTTTCGCGAGAAGGTAGAACACTCCAAAGGGTTTTGTCTTAAGCATTTTGGTGATTTGTGTGAAGCTGCCGATCAAAAGCTAAGTGAAAAGGAGAAGAAGGACTTTTTCCCTAAAATGTTCCGTCTGATGATCGCCGAAATGGAACGCATGTCCGCCGATGTCGCCTGGCTGGTGGAGAAGTTTGATTATCGCAACCAGAATGCCGATTGGGGGAACTCGCGCGATGCCATACAACGTGGTATGCAAAAAATGAAGGGCGGTTACCCCGCCGATCCTATCTACAAAGCACAAAAATAAACAATAAAAATAAGTAAGGGCACTGCCCTTACTTATTTTTATGAGAAATACTATTTACACTATTTATTAGATACACTATTTATAAGAAATACTACCGATCATATGTAAATACTTCTGTGCCTCGGTGTAAAACCGCTCCGGCTGAAACACTCCCTTTTTAATACTTTCACTCATCAAACCGGAAAGGGTCATCCGAATCATCTTTCCCACTCTGGTCGCATCGGCTTCAGGCAGAAACCGGCTGGTGTCGGCACGACTCATGATCTCGTGATAAACTGCCGCCAGATTGTCGCGCTGTTCCTTTGTAACTGAAAGTGCCTCCTCATCGGTTTCCTGTTCGATACTGTTAATAAAGTGTTGCATATATGGATAATTCTTCAATACCTTAAGCTTGGCACTTTCCAATTCCATAAGCAGCTTAAAATAATCGGTTTCCTTGCCATTGACACCACTATTGACCCCGGTGGAAATTTCGAGGATCATAAAACGAACGCAATAATCCGCTAAAAAGGTATACAAACCCAATTTACTATTAAAATAATGAAAAAGCAGACCTTTACTGATACTGGCTTCTTTGACAATATCGTCAGTACTGGCATGCTGATATCCGTTTAATCCAAATATTTTTAAGGATGCGTTGATCATTCGATCCTGTTTTTCTTTTTTTAAATCGAAAAACTTATCATTCATTTAAAAACCCCTGTCCATTTTCAGCGCAATATTGACCTTTTGAGTCGAACTTAAATATAGCATATTTGAACGGGACATACAAGGCTGTCCACCAAACTAGTAATTAACTTTTTTTATGCCACAACATCTTGTGTCCAGTCGATGGATTTTATAGTTTATTGCTTTTTTGTACATATTCTCTTTCCATTTCCACAAAATAGTATTAAGATAGACCTATGTCATGATATACTAAACTATCAGGATACTTTTATATTAAATTAAGCAAAGGGATTTGAAAGGAGCACCAATATGGCTAGCAAATTTGGTAAATTTCTACTCTTCACCACCGCTACTGTAGCCGCCGCTGCCGGCGTATACTACTATCTGCAAAAGAAAAATAAGGCGACCGACATTAACGCCCCTCACGAAGAGGATGACGATGATTTAGATTTTGTAGATGATCTGGACGAAACTACTACCAGAAGTCGTTCCTACGTTTCACTTAATCTGGACAAAGCCGAGTCATTTGCCTCGGAAGCTTTTCACAAGGCTAAAGAGGTCATTACCGACTCCTACCACCAGGTCAAAGACACCGTGAAGGCAGTTGCTGAAAATGCTGTTGGTGCCACCCGTGAATCGGCACATGCACTTAAAGAGACCGTGACCGAATCGGCTGATGCACTCAAAGAAACAGCGACCGAATCGGCCGAAACCCTCAAAGACGATCTGCAGAAAACGGCTGATGACCTCAAAGAGACGGCCACCGATGCCAAAGAAGCTGCTGAAGCTATAAAAACCGAAGCTGGTCAAGCAATTGACAATAATGTCACTAAGGTTGAAGAGTTCTTCAACGAAGATACGCCTTAATACCCATGCATTTTACAAGCTCTACTTGCGAAATTGCCTGAATCAAAAAGTGAAAAATATTTGTGACTATTAAGTACTTTTAAAATCACGATGAAACAACGTTATATAAAATAAAATCGGTCCCCCTGACTTACGGTCAGGGGGACCGATTTTATTTTAATGCGCATATTAATATTTTCATGATCCTTTTCGTGCCTGCATCACTTCCTTCAACTCTCTCGCCTTATCCTTCATCCGGGAGTTGGCGGCAGCGGACGCAAGGATTCCCCCTATCATTTTGGTTGCCACATCAAACTCCTCGAAACCAATTGCCAGTGCTGCCAATAAATAATCCAGCGTGGTCTCATCCATACCGCACATAGGATAGCCTTCAGTGGACCGTGCTTTGATAAATCCTTCATAGGCATGACGCAAATACTCCTGTTCGCGTTGCTTGATCTCTTTAAGACGCTCATCGTACTTTTCGATCGCCTTATCAAGATGCTCGCCCATTCCCCGCAATATCCAACCGGTCTTCAAACAAATATATGCTTTTTCACTGTCCTTGCCCCGCTTAACGATTGCATTGGCGAGACAGAGCTGATACCGCTCAAAAGCCGTGTCATATGTATAAACTGCCATTTTTTCGGATCGCGAAACGAAGGACGAAGCAATATTTTCCTTGACCAGCTTGGTCATCGTCGGCGACAATGGTGCAAAATATCTGCTAAGTACTGTATAACCACACTTCGGGCAGGAGATCACATCATATTTACCGACATCAAGTTGCTCATGTCGTGGCCGTAAATCCAGATCGATCCCCAACAAACGCGCCTTCCCTGTTCGAACGGTCCGCTCTCCATACTTGTGGTCACAGATCGGACAGGTATAGGTCTTATCAAAGAGAAACTCCTCTTCATTGTAAACCGGAGCTACCGGTTCATTTTTAGCCTCTTCTTTTTCCTCTTCCGGTTCCTCGAATAACTTAAGATCACTTAATTTTCCCAAACCAAATTTCCCTAACCCTGGCAACAAATCAGCCATTTCTTTCTCCTCCATCTAACACCTACAAGAATCAACAAAACGTCACTGCTTATCATATATTAATCTCATTTGAACGATTTATCGCTCAAATTCTCCCCTTATTTTGGTAATGTAAAAGAACTTTTCAGTGATACGATCCGGTTAAAGACCAACCCATCCGCTTTGCTGTCCTTCGCATCCACACAGAAAAAGCCCTGGCGGACAAACTGAAAGCTCTCATATGCCTGTGCTGTGGCTAATGACGGCTCTAAATAACACTCTGACAGTACTGTCAGTGAATTGGGGTTCAGATTAAGACTGCCATCCTCATTATAGACCCCTTTTTCTTCATCAATAATGTTCTCGTATAAGCGGATCTCCGCCTTCACCGCCTGCTTGACCGGTACCCAGTGAATGGTTCCCTTGACCTTACGTTCATTAAAACCGCTACCACTTCTGGTCGCCGGATCATAGGTACAGTGAACGGTCGTCACCGCTCCCTGTTCATCGGTATCATAGCCGGTGCAGGTGACAAAGTAGGCATTCATCAACCGCACCTCGTTGCCCGGAAACAATCGAAAATATTTCTTCGGAGGCTCGATCATAAAATCTTCCCGGTCAATATAGAGTTCGCGACCAAACGGTACCGTCCGCGTCCCCAGTCCTTCATTTTCCATATTATTAGAAATAACCATTTCCTCAGTCATATCGACTGGATAATTATCAATGACCAAACGGATCGGATCAAGTACCGCCATCATCCGGGGACGTTTTAATTTTAGGTCTTCCCGGATACAGTATTCCAGCATAGCATAATCCACCGATGAATTGCTCTTCGACACACCGCACAGATCGACAAATAATTGCAATGATTCCGGTGTGAAGCCCCGCCGACGCAATGCTGCAATTGATACCAGTCGGGGATCATCCCAACCATCTACAATCCCTTCCTCAACCAGACGTTTAATATATCGTTTGCCGGTGACTACATTGGTCAAATATAACTTGGCAAACTCAATCTGCTTAGGTGCCGGACGATAATCCAATTCTCTGATCACCCAGTCATAAAGTGGCCGATGATCCTCAAACTCTAGTGTGCAGATCGAGTGGGTAATCCCTTCGATCGCGTCTTCGATCGGATGGGCGAAATCATACATCGGATAAATGCACCACCGGCCGCCGGTATTATGGTGACTCATATGGGCCACCCGGTAGATCACCGGATCACGCATATTTATATTAGGAGAGGTCATATCAATCTTGGCACGCAACACCTTTTCCCCGTCACGATAGACCCCCTCCTTCATTTCGGTGAATAAGCGGAGGTTATCCGCAATACTGCGTTCCCGGTTGGGATCATCCTTGCCTGGTTCGGTAAGAGTGCCCCGATATTCCCGCATCTCCTCCGCAGTCAGATCGGACACATAGGCCTTACCCTTCTCGATCAGCCTGATCGCCCCTTCATACATCGCTTCAAAGTAATCGGACGCATAAAACATCCGGTCCTGCCAGTCGGCACCCAGCCATTTGATATCCTCAATGATCGACCGGACAAATTCGGTCTTTTCTTTGGTTGGGTTAGTATCATCAAAACGCAAATTAAACTGTCCGCCGTACTCCTGCGCCAGCCCATAATTCAATAATATACTTTTTGCATGACCGATATGCAGATATCCGTTCGGTTCGGGCGGAAAACGGGTCTTAACCACCGGGCAGTTCCCTTCCGCTATGTCCTTATCAATTATCTGCCGGATAAAGTGTCGTGAAACTACCTCTTTACCCGCCTGATCATTCTGCTCTTCGTTATTCTCTATTACACTCATTGAGCCATCTCCTATCATAATAACCAACTTATCCCCATGCATTTCACAGCTTTTATCTGCGAAACTGCCT
>JAITWD010000173.1 GCA_031285465.1 Lachnospiraceae bacterium | reverse complement strand
GAGAAGACCTATCTGCTAAAGATGGTGAATATCGTTACCGATCGGTCGCCGATCAGCCGGCAGGTGGAGGCGATCATGAAAAGTGCCGCCTATTCTATCTATATGCCGGAAAATATTTTGGATTACCTGTTAGAATGTGCCCAAAAGGAGACCGGACAGACCGACAGCACGCCGACCGCCTATACGAAGCTTAATGTCGCCGCTAAACTGTTAGCCTATACGATGTTTTCCCTTTCGCCAAAGGAGCAGTGGGATTGCGGACCGGAGGTGATGTACCGGCTGGTACGGGACAGCATCTGTGATGAGTTAGGGTGTTCGCATGATCCGGAATAGTTTTACGAAATGGCTGGATATTTATTAAATCACCGTCAACATTAATAAAATATGTTTGACAATGGCATTAACCATGATATAATACACTTAACAAGACAGCCGATAAGGAAGATTATAGCTTCCCGTTCCGGCAAATAATGACCTTAAAAATAACCGTCAGTCTTTTTCGGAGAGCAGGACGGTTATTTTTTGTGTTTCAACAAAGTGATTATCGCACAAAGCATGATTACGAAGGTAAACAAATCTGCATATGTAACCATTGAACCACCTCCTTCCCAAGACCGGAACGAGTGGCAACACCGCCCTATCGGCTGCCCAGTTAAATATATTATATTGTATTAATGAATAAAGCAAAAATCAAATATAGTTTAAGATGTAGAGGGAAATGATCATGATCGGCAGATTAAGGCGAGAGGATAGAAAAGAAATTAAGAGAAAAAGCACCAATCATAAGGCGCTTCCTTTAATATGACCAATATAGGTTAATAAAAAGCTGCTGACGGGAATCGGACCCGTGACCTCCGCACTACCAATGCGACGCTCTACCGACTGAGCCACAGCAGCTTACTTCCGATTATCTGAAATGCGTAACCGCTCTCCAAACCATCGAATTGTATTGTAACACATCGAATTTGCTCTGTCAATAAAATTCAAACAATAATTTGACATAAAATTCGCACAACTACTTTCTCAATTATTTTATTTAATTACCAGGCAGGATATAGTAGAATAAATGTAACGGTTCAGTGAAAGGTTTGGTGTATAAAAATGGATTTATTTGAATATATGCGTAGTACGAATATGGAGAAGGAGTCTCCGCTGGCTTCCCGTCTGCGCCCGGTCAAATTAGAAGAGGTGGTGGGTCAGCAGCATATCATCGGAAAGGACAAGCTGCTCTACCGTGCGATTAAGGCAGACAAACTCAGTTCCCTGATTTTTTATGGTCCGCCCGGAACTGGAAAAACCACCCTGGCGAAGGTGATCGCCGCAACGACCAGTGCGGAATTTCGGCAGATCAATGCCACCTCGGCAGGGAAGAAGGACATGGAGGCGGTGATCGAACATGCAAAGGAAGCCGGGGGGATGTACGGTAAGAAGACCATCCTGTTTATTGACGAGATCCATCGGTTTAATAAAGGGCAGCAGGACTACCTGCTTCCGTTTGTAGAGGACGGAACGGTGATCCTGATCGGCGCCACCACTGAGAATCCTTATTTTGAGGTCAATAGTGCATTGATCTCCCGTTCGCTTGTTTTTCAACTCGAGCCGTTGTCACCGGAGGAAATAAAGGGTTTGATCGATCGGGCGATCCATGATGAGGAAAAAGGGATGGGGTCGTATAATGCAGTGATCGATGAAGAGGCGGCTGATTTTCTGGCCGATCTATCAGGTGGAGATGCACGTCATGCGCTTAATGCTATTGAGTTGGGGGTTATGACGACCAAGCGGAGTGAGGATGGTTTGATCCATATAACCCTGGCGGTTGCGCAGGAATGCATTCAAAAACGGACGGTGCGCTATGATAAAAGCGGTGATGGTCATTACGATACCATTTCGGCCTTCATCAAGAGCATGAGAGGCTCCGATCCCGATGCGGCGGTCTATTATCTGGCGCGGATGCTTTATGCCGGAGAGACGGTCACCTTTATTGCCCGGCGGATCATGATCTGTGCAGCCGAGGACGTGGGGATTGCCGATCCGATGGCCCTTAACGTGGCGGTGAGCGCTTCACTTGCCGTTGAGCGGATCGGGATGCCGGAAGCGCAGATCGTCCTCTCAGAAGCGGCGGCCTACGTTGCCTGTGCCCCCAAGAGCAATGCCTGTGTCAATGCTATCGGCGAAGCTATGAGAACGGTATCGGAGACCGGCAGTCTTGCCATTCCGCCCCATCTGCAGGATGCCCATTACAAGGGGGCGGCTAAGCTGGGACGGGGTACCGGTTATATGTATGCTCATGATTACCCTGATCATTATATCGAACAGCAGTACCTTCCCTATGAACTGACCGGACGGGAGTTTTACCGGCCCAGCGATAACGGATATGAAGTAAAGATCAAAGAACATTTTCGACGGATCAAAGGGGTGGATTCGAAAGGCAAGTTTTGATTAATCGATGTTTACTAGGTGGCCGGGGTGACCGATATATATATTAGTGTGAGCAATCAAAGTTTGTTCACTTTTTGATTCAGGCAGTTTCGCAAGTAGAGCTTACGAAATTAATGGGAGGATAATATGGCATCATTATCGATTGCAGCATCATCTATCAATAGTTTTTCTGACAATTTTTCCAGCAGTTTTTCTAAAGCAAATGTAAGTATCAGTTCCGATTCCGGTGGTGGGGCCGGTCTGGGGATTGATTCGGGTAAAAGCATCAGCGAGAGCGATCAAATAAAAAGAGCCGGTGCCGATAAAGATTTTAAGCTGGAGCGGATCATCGCCAAGTTCCGGTCGGGTAAAAAGCTTACATCGGGTGAATTAGCCTATTTGTCCAAAAAATTGCCCGCCATGTATCAAAAGGTGGTGGGGATCATAGAGCGGCGGGAGCAGTTGGAGAAGCGACTGGCGCAGGCAGAGACCAAAGAAGAGGCCCAGGAGATCATGATGAATGAAATGCAATCGGTTGCCACCGCTTGTGCCAATAGTGATGATGATTTTGAGAGGGAATCTATGGTCAACCAGATGATCGACGCATATAATGTGGCGGTGGGAAAGGAGGACTACAAAGAAAAGCCAAAGACCGAACAGCAGCCAGAGGGGATCATGGGGATAGATTCTGGTCTGACCGATGTTGTCAAGGTGGAAAGTCCCCTCGTCAGTGATAATGAGGATACTGGGGATACTGGGAGGATCGATCCCATATCGTTTAGCGGTGGTTCGGTTGATAAGACAATCTATACCGTGCAAGGAACGATAAAGAATGAAGAGGAGAACAAAAAAGGACGACGGCTTGATGTCGCCCTATAGAGCGGATTAGGGATATATTTAGGGAAACGCTTATAAAATCGTTGCCCTAAATGTATCCCTAATGTGTTCAGAAGAGGGCGCGGATAAGGTATTGGTAGATTTCCTGATTGTTTGTCCGCCAGTTATCACAAATTTGAACGGCGGTTTCTTCTGCCGGTACCGAAAGGGTGATGTCCACCAGACTGATGCCATTGTCCTTGGCAGACAGATGGGCCTGATATTCGCCGGGGGCGGTCTTTTTGTAGGCGGAGGTGATGGAAACCTCATTGCGAAGCTCCAGCTCATTGTGACGCAGGTATTCATCTATTTCGGCACGGGCCAGTTCACTGATCCGGCCACCAAAATAGGAGACGGTCCGGATGCCGTCCGGGGTGAGACTTAGGTGGGTATGATCATGGCTCGACTCGGCCTTGATCATGGAGGCATCGATCAACTCGCCGATGGCCTGCTGCAGATTTAAAAAATTAGTGTATTCCCGCTCCAAAATGAAGTCGCTGACCTGTGCTTTGGTCAACGGAAAATTAACCCGGTTAAGCATATAGAGGATTATTAATTTATAAATGGTCAATGGTTCTTGAATCATGTGATCGTTTCCTTTTTGTATCAATAAAGTTATCATATATTATTTTGCTCTAAGGCGCAATAATAAAGTGGAGGTCCAGTCACTTCCATATCTAATGGTTTACCAGGCTGACAGGGTAATTGGCATAATATGGGAGCAATTATAAATTTTGTATAAATTGTCCCGATAATTTAAAAATCTTCTTTACAAAATTTTAAGTGCCATGTTATTATAAGTAGTAATGAAAACCACTTGTCAAGGTTGGTGATATTTCGGAGGTGTTTATGAGTTATAAAATTGTTGTTGACAGTTGTTGCGAATTACCGGCAGAGTTAAAGAATGATCCCCGTTTTGTAAGTATCCCCTTAGGACTGGAAGTGGGGGATTACCGGACGATGGATGATGATACGTTTAACCAGAGCGACTTTTTAGCCAGAGTGGCGGCCTGTCCCACCTGTCCCAAATCGTCCTGTCCCTCGCCGGAAAAATATATGGAAGCCTTTGACGGTCCGGCTGAGGACATTTACGTGGTGACCATTGCCGCCAATTTAAGCGGAAGCCACAACAGTGCCGAACTGGGCAAGAAGTTATTTTTAGAAAAAAAACATAAAAATATTTATATCTGCGATTCGGAGTCGGCCAGCTGCGGTGAGGCGCAAATAGCGATCAGAGCAATGGAAATGGCGGAGTCAGGAATGGCTTTTGCAGAAGTAGTCAGGAAACTGGAGACCTTCCGTGATAATATGAAGACCTATTTTGTGCTGGACAATTTGGAGACCCTTCGTAAAAATGGGCGTTTGACCGGTGTCAAAGCATTGGTGGCGTCCACCCTTAGCATAAAGCCGGTGATGAGTGCCGATAAAGGGGTAATTGTCCAAAAAAGCCAGGCCATCGGGATTAAGAAGGCATTG
>JAITWD010000131.1 GCA_031285465.1 Lachnospiraceae bacterium | reverse complement strand
GCATCAGAGAAAGCACGCGGTTATCGTGGTGGCTGAAGGCGCCGGGCAAGACCTGCTCTCGGGCAGCAGTGGCGAAACAGATCCCTCCGGCAATCCCATTCTTGGCGATATTGGTGATTTTTTACGTGACTCCATCAAAAAATATTTGAAGGAGCAGCACTTGTCGACCGATATTCAAGTTGACGGAGGTATCTATCAGCATAACGTCCAAGCGGTTCTGGAAGCGGGTGCCAATGTGATTGTAGCCGGCACTGCTGTCTTTAAAGGCGTTATTTCGGAAAATATTAAGGAGTTTCAGACGGTATTTGATAATTATCATGTGGAACGGTTATAATAAAGTTAATGGGATCGTGAAAAATAAAACTTTTAAGCAAAGCATTTACTTAAATAAAATATCATTTGAATAGTATATTAGCAAAGTCAGACATTTAAAGTGTTTGGCTTTTATTTATTGTCGGTTAAGGTACATTAAAAATAAAATTATTCTAAAAAGGATGATTTTTAGAGGATTTTATTATATAGTTTATATAAAATCACTATAATGGTTTAGACGGTCTGCACAGAGATTGCGTAGATCATGAAAGCTATCTGGCAAACAAAAATTTATTACAAAAAATTTAATACAATAGTAAGCCGGGAGAAGAAAGTCGGGAGAACGATCATGTATGATGTGATAATCATTGGTGGCGGTGTGGTAGGTTGTTGTATCGCACGAGAATTATCCAAGATAAAAATGAGGATTGCCGTGTTGGAGAAGAATTCCGACATTGGTGAGGGTGCAACCAAAGCGAATAGTGGGATAGTTCATGCTGGATATGATGCTGCCGCGGGGACCTTAAAAGCGCTACTTAACGTCAGGGGTAATAAAATGATGAAGGAGCTGGCGGACGAATTGGATTTTCCTTTTATCAACAATGGTTCATTGGTTCTTTGCTTTGAGGAGAATATTGCGTCAGCGGAGAATGATCACATTGCCAACAGTGGAGTATCGGCTGATAGAGTGGTGATAAAAAATGATCGATCCAGACTGGAGGAATTGCTGGACCGGGGTCGGCAAAACGGAGTGGCTGGTTTGAAAATATTAACCGGTGATGCGATTCGCCGATTAGAACCGGCGGTTAGTCAATCGGTAACCTCTGGATTATATGCACCGACCGGCGGGATTGTGTGTCCATTTGGATTGACCTACGCAATGGCAGAGAATGCAGCGGTTAACGGGGTGGAGTTTTACCGTCAGACAAAGGTTGTTGGGATAGAAAAGAAGAAGGATATTTTTTATATTACTTGCGATCGTGGTGTCTTTGAAGGTCGGCTAGTGATTAATGTTGCCGGCATTTATGCCGATTTGATCCACAATATGGTCAGCAATGAACCGATGACCATTCGTCCCCGTAGGGGGGAATATGTGTTATATGATAAGGGTGTTGGCGGACGCGTTTCCCACACCGTTTTTCAATTGCCTGGCGCTTACGGAAAAGGGGTGTTAGTGACGCCAACCGTCCATGGAAATTTACTGGTCGGACCGACCGCTGAGGATATTGAGGATAAAGAGGCGGTGAATACTACCGCTATAGGTAGCGCAACGGTTATGGATAAAGCGGCGGTTAGTATTGGGAAAATAGCGGTCGGGGAGGTGATCACTTCTTTTGCGGGTTTACGGGCCCATGGTGGTACCGGTGACTTTACGATTAAAGAGGTTGATGATGTTCCCGGGTTTTTGGATGTGGCGGGCATTGATTCACCTGGACTGACAGCGGCACCGGCAATAGGAGAATATGTGGCGCAGATGGTTCGGGAAATTCTGCCGGCAGAGGATAAAAAGGATTTCAAACCGGAACGCAGGGGGATTAAATCGGGTTGGGGAGAGGTAATCTGTCGATGTGAGCGGATTACCAAAGAAGAAATATATGAAGCCATCCGCCGGACACCGGGTGCGACAAGTATTGATGGGATCAAACGGCGGACCAGAGCAGGGATGGGGCGGTGCCAAGGCGGTTTTTGTTCGCCGCGGATAATAGAAATACTTGCACAGGAGCTGGGCAAAGAGCCTTGGGAGATTACCAAAGCTGGTGCTGGCTCGGAGATTTTATTTTATCCTGATTAAAATGTCTAAAGAAATTTTAAGTCTCCAAAGTACGGAGACTAAGAATTACTAAATTACACTTAAAGAACGACTAAGTCGTTCTTCTCACGTATTGTTTATGCCAATGAAGTGACATGTTTGGAAGAGTAGGTAAATGGATGAAAAAAGATTTGGTGATAATCGGTGGTGGTCCGGCCGGTCTGGCAGCAGCGGTGGAAGCATATGATCAAGGCGTTCATGATATTTTGATTTTGGAGCGAGATAGTGAGCTGGGTGGTATTTTGAATCAGTGCATTCACAATGGCTTTGGCTTGCATACTTTTAAAGAGGAATTGACCGGACCGGAGTATGCGCTACGGTATGTCAAGATGGTAAAGGAACGAAAGATACCATTCATGTTGCGAACGATGGCGGTAAAGCTTAAGGGTGGAGAGCCAATAAAAATCACGGCGATGTGCGGTGATGAGCGATGGAATGATCGGCGAGAGGAAGTGCTATTGGAAGCAGAAAATGAGCCGCTGGCCGGTCTCCAAAAAGGAGCAGAAGGCTTAGAAATAGAAGCCAAAGCGGTGGTTTTAGCGATGGGTTGCCGCGAGCGGGCAAGGGGGGCTTTGAATATTCCTGGTTATCGTCCTGCTGGGATTTTTACAGCGGGCAGTGCTCAGCGTTTTGTGAATATCGAAGGTTTAATACCCGGTCGGGAGGTTGTGGTGCTTGGATCGGGTGACATTGGACTTATCATGGCAAGACGAATGAAACTGCAAGGTGCCGATGTTAAAATGGTGGTGGAGATCATGCCCTATTCTGGCGGACTTAAAAGAAATATTGTACAATGTTTAGAGGATTTTAATATTCCGTTGAAATTGTCTCATACAATCGTTGATATTGATGGAAAGCATCGCCTAAAAGGGGTGACCATTGCCCAGGTGGATGAAGCAGGAAAGGAACTACCGGATACAGCGGAGTATATTAAATGTGATACGTTGCTGCTTTCGTGCGGTCTTATCCCGGAAAATGAACTATCAATAGATGCCGGTATCGAAATGGATAGGTTGACCCACGGCCCGGTCGTAAATGACCGAATGGAAACCGGCTGTCGTGGTATTTTTTCCTGTGGGAATGTCTTACATGTCCATGATCTGGTGGATAATGTTTCAAAGGAAGCAAAGGCTGCCGGTAAGTCAGCTGCCGAATATGTGTTGTCAGGGGCAGGCGAATGGGGGAAGGCCACGCGTCCCAAAAGCCCGCCTAAAAGTCGGTATACTCCGACGCCGGAGCGCGATTTTACTAACCAGTTGATCTGTATCGGGTGTCCGGTCGGCTGTTTGCTCACTGTAAATAAGCGATCCGACGGACAATTGGAGGTGACCGGTAATTCCTGTCCTGTCGGAGCAGAATATGGCCGCAAGGAGATGACAGCTCCCACCCGCCCGCTAACCGCATCGGTGAAGGTCACCGACGGTATTGGTGCGGTAGTGTCGGTAAAAACCTCCGCCGATATCCCTAAAAATAAAATTATGGAGTGTATGGCAGAAATAGGCCGGGCTAAGGTTAGTGCACCGGTTGTGGCGGGCGATATTTTGTTAAAGGATATAGCTGGCACCGGAGTTCACATCATAGCAACGGCCAACATGCTATCCAACCCGGCACCGGAAAATAAAATGTCACAAAAAGTTTAATTAAATTAGACTAAAACATGCAGACATGTTACAATAGGAAAAACAAAATATGAAAAAATATATTATGGCACTTGATCAGGGAACTACCAGTTCCCGCTGTATTCTTTTTGACCGGTTAGGAACGGCGGTAGCTACGGCGCAAAAGGAATTTAGTCAAATATATCCTAAGCCTGGTTGGGTAGAACATAACCCGATGGAGATTTGGTCATCACAGCTTGCGGTTGCCACCGAAGCCATGGCGGCAGCTAATGTGAAGGTGGCTGATATCGGTGCGATCGGTATTACCAATCAGCGAGAGACCACCATAGTTTGGGACAAAAATACCGGGGAACCCATCCACAATGCAATTGTCTGGCAGTGTCGACGAACAGCTGAACGGATTGAAGAGCTGAAAGCAGCCGGTTATGAACAGTGGATCAGGGAACGGACCGGTCTGATCCCTGATGCTTATTTCAGCGGAACCAAGCTGGAATGGATACTGGAGCAGGTCGATGGGGCGAAAGAAAAGGCCAGAGCGGGCGAACTTTTATTTGGTACAGTTGATACCTGGCTGGTATGGAAATTGACCGCCGGCCGGTTACATGTGACCGATCATACAAATGCATCCCGCACGATGCTCTATGATATCCATAATCTTTGCTGGGATAAAAAGATGCTGGAGATTTTGGATATTCCTGAGGTAATGTTACCGGAGGTAAAGCCTTCCGGTTATCTATATGGTGAAACCGACCAATCACTTCTCGGTAGTTCGATCCCCATTGCCGGCATTGCCGGCGATCAGCAGGCGGCTCTGTTTGGGCAGTGTTGCTTTGAGGAAGGACAAGTAAAGAATACCTATGGAACCGGCTGTTTTTTGTTGATGAATACCGGTGCCAAGGCGGTGATTTCCGGTAATGGGTTGCTAACTACGCTGGCGGCCGGAGTCGGATCGGTGGAGTACGCTTTGGAGGGAAGTATTTTTGTAGCGGGTGCGGCGCTTCAATGGTTACGGGATGGGATGAGGATGATCACGAATGCTTCATTGTCTGAACAATATGCCCGACGTGTGAGCGATACTGGCGGAATGTATTTGGTACCGGCCTTTGCCGGGATGGGTGCGCCTTACTGGAATCCATATGCCCGCGGCATGGTGGTGGGAATAACCAGGGGTAGTACCAAAGAGCATTTTATTCGGGCCACCTTAGAATCCATTGCCTATCAAACGGCGGATATTATCCGGGCAATGGAAGAAGATGCCGGGATAGTTTTAAAGGAACTAAAGGTAGATGGTGGTGCCAGTGCCAATAATTTTCTCATGCAATTTCAGGCAGATATATTGGATACACAGGTGTATAGGCCAAAATGTATTGAAACAACGGCATTGGGGGTGGCATATCTGGCGGGGCTAACGATTGGATTTTGGAAAGATAAAGAAGAAATACGATTGAACTGGCAGCCCGATTGCAAATTTAAATCATCCATAAATGAGATACAGAGAAAGAAATTACTTAAGGGCTGGCATAAAGCGGTTAAATGTGCGTTGATCTGGAATGACGATTAAATGAGTAAACGGCATGATTTCATCTATTGCTTGTGCCACTTTTGTGGAATGTTTGGAAGTGTGAAGGATGATAAGAAAAAGTAGAGTGATTGGATAAAGAAGAGGAATTGGATAAATGGAAAAGAAAGAATTTTTATCAGAAACGATATTATGTCAGGAGGGACAGCCGGTCCAAGGTCTGATGCTGATTTTAGAGGGGACAGTCAGGGGGATTGGCCAGGGCGGTGAACTTTTACTTAAAAAGGGTGATGTATTGGGATTGAGTGAAGTTTATACCAATTATCATATGATGACCTATACGGCAGTAGATAAGGTGACGGTTGCAAAATTTGCTTATCAGGCAGGCGAACTGATGCTATTACTGAAAAATCATATGGATACGGTCGGATATTTTGCTTCATCGGTTTTTCGTCAGTTTCAGGATACTTTCAGTCAGTATAAAAAACGAAAAGCTGATAGCATTTATTTATATCGGTTTTATAACCGCAATTATCAGCGATACGCGGAAATGTGCGAATTGTACCGCTTTTCGCCACGAACATTGCCGGGTCAGGAGGAAATCGTCCCGCTGGTACTTGAAGAGGACATCGAGCAATGGCTGGGTGGGTTCTATCGGGGACTATACGATCTGGTCAGTACATCTAATGAACCGAGTCGGTTAGGTGTGGAATTTTACTGCGGAATGATTTTAAATATTAGCAAGAGTATTTATGACATGCTTGTCGTTAATCGGGTTATGACCGAATATCGCGAACAGTTGCTAAAAGCCTTTATGGATGAAAATGGCATGGATTTATTTGAATTGTTTACCGGTGCATATTTTCGGGTTTATCATTTGGCTGAGCAGGAAAAGCCAGATACCGCCTTTATTGAAGAGACCATTAAATTGCTGACGGGGTATGGATATGATGATAAGGATTTTTATCGTCGCCGTACCGAGGAATACCGCAATCGGCTGAGCACGATCCAGCGGGAACCAATTACGTCGGATGATGAAGCGATGTCGGCCAAAGAAAAGTCAGAGGAAATGGCCCATTCATTGGAAGTGATACTGAGCTATGCCGGATGCTCGACCGAGGAGGCAGAAATATTCCGCCAGGATATCAATACGTATAAGCAGACCATTAATAAGAATGGAACCGAAGAGGGTGACCGTAAATTACGGTTAAATATAACAAAGCAGTTTTACCGTATATACGCAGCCGCTTTGCATAAGAGTTTGGATGATGATAAGATTCCGACCATTGTTAATATGTTTTTTCAGTTTGGTTTCGTCGATGAGGAGCTTGCCGGTTCGGAAAATGCGCTATATTTGTATGACACGGTCAGTCGTCTTCCTTCTGACCCGCAGACGCGCGTATACACCCTGTATGAGTGGATGAAGGCTATTTATGAGGGGAAGAAAGAACCCTGTCGTAATGAATTTGACAGCGATTATAATGATTATGTTCATGAATTGCGACGTAATAATAAAATAACCCAGTTGGAAGAAAGCGATATGCTGGCCGATAAGCGTCAAAAGGTGATTTTCGAGCTGGAAAATGTTTTTCCTGTGGTTAACAAGATAACATATGGACGTATAACTATCTTTTGCCCGATCTTTTCGGAGCACAATATTCTGAAGCCACTTGATAAAATGCTGGTCTCGGCGGAAATGGTTAACCGCATTTTTGATTTTATCCGCGAACGGGATTATGGAGCTTTTTGCCGGGAAAGCGTATATTCGCAGCCGGCTAAGGGTATACAAAAAGAAATGATCACGACCGAAATATTACCCGATGTAATACTTATGCCCAACATTGGTAACCGGGGAATCATGTGGCAGGAGATTGAGGGAAAACGGCGTAGTACTCCGGCGCGTTTTATGTGTTCTCTATTCCAGATGGAGGATTTGACCAATATCCTGACCCGACTGACGGCTGAATTTAGGTGGGAAATGTGTAAGCGGATCCAAGGTGCACGTTGGAACGATATTGCGGAACGATCATTAACCAGTGATTATTATGATTACATTGTGTCCTACAAGAAAAATCTGGAACTCTCCAGTGATATAAAGGAAAAAATCAAAGCCGACATCCAAAAATCAAAAAACAATACAAAAGAGATGTTTGTCTATGATTATACAACATGGGTTATGTATGAAAGTAACGGATCGCCAAGATTGAATAAAGTGGTGCGAACGATTTTCTTCACATATTGTCCTTTTCCAGCGGCAATCCGGGAGAAATTGCGTGCTAACCCGTTATACACCGAAGTTTTAGATAAATATGAGATCCGCTTGCGTCAAAAAACCCGCTATTTTGATAACCTATATACCAAGTTGCGCAATGGTGGGCATCCGGTTCCGGAAGAGATAGAAGCGACCAGACGGTTTATCGAAACGTAAGGTTATTTACCAACAAGAAATGGAAAGGCATGGATATCAAGATGAATAAGGGTAAATATTATATTACAACGGCAATTGCCTATACCTCCGGCAAGCCACATATTGGCAACAGTTATGAAATTGTTTTGGCCGACAGTGTGGCGCGGTACAAGAGAAAAGAAGGCTATGATGTCTTTTTTCAGACCGGAACGGATGAACATGGTCAGAAAATTGAATTGAAGGCAAAGGATGCTGGTATAACACCCAAAGACTATGTGGACAATGTGGCAGGGACCATCAAGGGGCTTTGGGACTTGATGAATACCTCCTATGATCGGTTTATCCGGACGACCGATGAGGATCATGTCAGACAGATCCAAAAGATTTTCCGGAAATTATATGAACAGGGCGATATCTATAAAGGCTCTTATGAAGGTCTGTATTGCACCCCATGTGAGTCCTTTTGGACCGAGTCGCAGTTAAGTGATGGTAAATGTCCCGACTGTGGCAGAGAGGTGAAGTCGGCAAGTGAAGAGGCCTACTTTTTTAAGATGAGCAAATATGCCAATCGTTTAATTGAACATATTAACACTCATCCGGAGTTTATCCAGCCGGTTTCGCGAAAAAATGAAATGATGAATAATTTTTTGCTACCAGGTCTACAGGATTTGTGTGTCTCTCGTACTTCGTTTACCTGGGGGGTTCCGGTGGACTTTGACACCAAACATGTGGTTTATGTTTGGATGGATGCACTTAGTAATTATATTACCGGTATTGGCTATGACTGCGATGGCAACAGTTCTGATTTATATCATAAATTGTGGCCGGCGGACCTTCATTTGTTAGGCAAAGATATTGTGCGTTTTCATACCATTTACTGGCCGATTTTCCTGATGGCATTGGGTGAACCGTTGCCGAAGCAGATTTTTGGACATCCTTGGCTGCTGCAGGGTGATGGTAAGATGAGTAAATCAAAAGGCAATGTAATCTATGCCGATGACCTGACCGATTTTTTTGGTGTAGACGCCGTAAGATATTTTGTTCTTCACGAAATGCCGTTTGATAATGACGGCACGATTTCCTGGGAGCTTATGGTGGAACGGATCAATTCCGATCTGGCGAATGTTTTGGGAAATTTAGTGAACCGGACGGTTTCAATGAGTAATAAATACTTTGATGGAATAGTAACGGAACCTTCAAGTGACGATGATATAGCAAAAACAGATCTAAAGGATGAAGCAATTGATGCTGATTTGAAAGCGGTAGCGGTTGGAACTATTGCAAAGGTAAACGCT
>JAITWD010000101.1 GCA_031285465.1 Lachnospiraceae bacterium | reverse complement strand
AAATTTGTGTTTCCGCCAACCGTTCGGCCACCTCTTCACGATGTTCAAACAAGGTACAGCCACCTTTATGGTTCAAGGCTTCTGCTGCCCCTATCGCGCGGATTTTAGCAAAGAAGGAGGATTGTAAAACTTGTAAAATAGTCTGTTCTTTCAAATTCATCTCCGCAAAAGGCGAAAAGGGGCAGGGTTCGGCACCACCATTAGCATTAATATGAAAAAAGCCCCGACCCGCTGCCAGACAACCGCCCATCTCCACTTCATCACCGGGAAAGGAAAGTAAGATCATGCCCCGGTTCGACCGGTCATGGCGCAACTCTTCAATCCGCAGCTGTAGTGAACGTAATTCTTCATCATTTAAGACCAGGTGATCGGTACCGGCCTCCGCCGGAACATATTCGATATAAAATACCAGTCCGCAGCCCTGTTCACGCAGGTTAGCAAGAAAAGCACCGGTAGTTACATCCGCCTGATTTTCGGTGGTAACGGTTATGGATGTACCATATAAAATGCCTTTTTCTTTTAAAGATGCCATTGCCTTTACGATCTGCCGGGCAATACCCTCACCCCGGCGTCGATCGGTTTGTGCCTCGTCCCCTTCAATACTGATGACCGGGATTAGATTACGGTTATCAGAAAATAAGGATTGGTATTCGTCATCGATCATGGTTCCATTAGTGAACACCGGAAACACTATTTGGGGATGGTGTGCCGCCAGCTGGATCAGATCGCGTCGCAAAAGTGGCTCGCCGCCGGCTAAAAGAATAAAGGACACTCCCAACTTAGCCGCCTCTGAAAAGATTCGCTGCCAATCATCAAGCGACAGCTCTTCCTGCCGGTCACCGCCACAGCCTTGATTGGCATAAGCGTAACAGCCGGAACAATGCAGATTACATTGAGAGGCAATGCTGGCGATTAAGAACGGAGGGATATGTATGCCTTTTTGCTCGTATTGCTCTCTGATCTTTGCACTACTTTTAAGGTTGGTGACCAGACGAAGGATGAAAGTACGCCCTTTAACGTTACCGATGTAGAAATGACCGGCGATATCGGCAATATTCTTTATCCCTTTGTTTAGAAATGAATTGAGATTTATCATGGTTTAATCCTTTCCTTGTCCCGTTCGTATCGCCTCACAGGCTATCCATTCATCTAATGATAATGGTGTATAATCCGAGTAACCACAAAAACAATTTATCATATTACAGGGAATGGGCTGTTGCTCCCCTTCCGCATTGATCACGGTGGTCTGTCGGGTGATTTCCTGGAACTGCTCCACCAGACGTTGATCGTGGGTATCATGTACATGACCATAGAGCATATAGGTCTTCGGGTTGCCATTGGCGTCGCGACGATATTGACCATTATAGCAGATGATCGGATAGTGGCACAGCACCACCTTGCGCTGGTTATCGGAAATTTCTTCGTAGGGCTTGATCCACTTAAAATAGCTGATGAACCGCTCCTTTTTTTTCAATGCCTTGTCATGATTACCGGAAATAAGGTATAGGTTGCCTTTTAGACGTTTGAGTAGTTCTTCAGTGACCGTAAGATCACCCCATGACAGATCGCCTAAGATAATGATGTCATCACCGCGGCGAACCTTTTCATTCCATCTGGTTATTATATGTTCATTCATCTCTTCTGCCGATGAAAAACCGCGGCGGTCCATCTTTGTGTTCATGGCGTTGTGATAGAAATGCAGGTCAGCAATGTAGTAGCGCATGGTGGTATCCTTATGGTATATTTTTTCAGTGCAAAAACTTCTATAACTATAAACATTTTGATCATCCTGAATAATGATCGTAACCCATTTAAGGTCACTATAAAATCATATCATATAAGCGATAAAAGCTCTAGCAACTTATTTAATTTAATAAAAGAAGGTCATTACTAATAACGACCCTCTTGATTGTTTATCTATTACCATATTATGTTGAAATTATTTGTGGAGTAACGGAAAGTAGGCAGCTACCAAAGCAACACTACCCTTTCCTAACTAAAACGATACTCCAAGGCATTCTTTTTTGTTTGCCCTGCATCCAGGTGAAGCAGTGTCGGCATGGTTTCAATATCTTCAACCACACCGCTACGCCCAGGGAGACTACTCCATGGCTCGATACATACATAGGGTGCTTCTGACTTAGGCTTGTGCCAAAAGGCACAATAATCCATCTCGGGGTAGCTTACGCTGATACTCCGCCCACTTTTCTTACTCTTAAGCACCACCTTTTTCGGCATGCCGCGCAGAATAAAGGCATCGTCGTCGAACAGTTCATGCTTAAGGTCTATTACCCCGGAAAGGATCTTTTCATAAGGCTTATCGCCACTTGTTATTAAACAGTCATCACTCATCTGCACCATCACTGGCTGGCAATCTTGTTCGAAATCAAGCTGCCAATCCTCAAACCCACCTTCAAGAGGCACATTAAATCCAGGATGCGCACCCACCGCGTAGTATAAGGTATCGCCACCTGGATTATGCACTATGTATTCCACCGTTAAGGCACTGCCCACAAGGCGATATTCAATACTAAAATCAAAAATAAACGGGTATATTTTGAGGGTCTCATCGGTTTGGCTTATGGAAAAAACAGCACTCTGTGCCGTGCTTTGCTCTACCGAAAATTCCTGGGTGGTAGCAAAGCCATGAATGGGTATCTCATATCGGTTATTCTTATAGGTATAACCTGCTGAAAAAAGCCGACCTATAAACGGAAAACAGTTGGGTATTGCCTTCTCCAAAATTCCGGATTCCCCTGCCACAAATATTCCAAGCCATCTTTTTTTACACTTGTTATTTCGGCTCCCAGTGGTTTTATTTCGACTCGAAGTTCATCATTTTGCAAGATCACGTTACCTGTAGCCATAGCAATTACCTCCATTATAGGATTGGGGTGTCAAAAGCCACTTTCTAAGAAGCAGATATTTATTTGTACCTTGAAAATTTAGCACGATCTGATATAGAAGCGTAATAAAGAGAATAGATGGGGAGAACAATGGCTAATT
>JAITWD010000095.1 GCA_031285465.1 Lachnospiraceae bacterium | reverse complement strand
GTTGTTTCCGGTCGGCAATATTATCATCACAAACAGCGATATTCATAAGCACACCTCCTTTAAATGGTGGTAAATTCTATAGGCACATAAAACAAAAATACCATAATAATAATCAACTGTATTATCAATATCAATGGCATTCCATAAACAAAATACCAATGTCGTGTCTTATGACGGAAGAGATACATACCCAGCCAAGTGCCTACACTACCACCAAAGAGGGCCACCGTAAAAAGGGTGGCCTCCGGGATGCGGAAGGTTTTTTTCTTTGCCTTATATTTATCAACGCCCATCAGGATAAAGCCGGATATATTTGCAAAAAGCAGATAAGCAAAAATATAGATCAGTACATTCATAAACGGACCTCATCGTTGGTATCGTTGTAGGGGCAGGGCGGATATTATCGTAATGCCAATTGATAATAGCCGCACGAGAGCAGTCGCTGACTAACCCTACAGCTCGCCGCGTTCCTGCATTTTCATGGCCCGTACTTTGCAGGAAAGGCCAAATAGATTGATAAAGCCTTCGGCATCATGATGGTCATATAAATCGCCGGTGGTAAAGGAGGCAATGCTTTCATTATATAATGAATAGGGTGAAGTGGTTCCGGCTTTGATAATATTACCTTTGTAGAGTTTAAATTTAACCTCGCCGGTCACATGGGTCTGGGTGGTGGTAATAAAGGCCTGGATGGCTTCCCTTAACGGGGTGAACCACTTTCCTTCATAAACCAGCTGGGCCAGCTTATTACCCATATCGATCTTCACGGCGTAGGTATCGCGATCAAGGATTAATTCTTCCAACTGGGCATGAGCCTCCATCAAAATGGTGCCACCCGGTGTTTCATAAACACCACGGGATTTCATGCCGACCACCCGGTTTTCAACGATATCAATAATACCGATGCCATGTTTACCACCCAGTTCATTAAGGGTAGCGATGATCCCGGCGGTGGTTTGCTTCTGACCGTTAACGGCGGTAGGGATTCCCTTTTCGAAGGTCAGGGTTACATATTCTCCTTGCTCGGGTGCCTTTTCGGGGGTGGTGCTTAAGACCAGCAGGTGGTCGAAGTTAGGCTCATTAGCCGGGTCCTCCAGTTCCAGACCTTCATGACTGATATGCCAGAGATTACGGTCACGACTATAACTGGAATCGGCAGAAAAGGGCAGGTCAATGCCGTGCTCCTGACAATAGGCAATCTCGGCTTCGCGGGAATCCATCGTCCACTTCTCATGGCGCCAGGCAGCGATGATCTTCAGATCGGGTGCCAGGGCTTTGATACCAAGCTCAAAACGGATCTGGTCATTGCCCTTGCCGGTGGCACCGTGGCAGATGGCGGTAGCGCCCTCTTTGCGGGCGATCTCAACCAGTCGCTTGGCGATGACCGGCCGTGCCATCGAGGTACCCAGCAGATACTTGTTCTCATATACGGCATGGGCCTGGACACAGGGAATTACGAAATCATCACAAAACTCATCGATAACATCTTCGATGTATAATTTTTCGGCACCACATAACCGGGCGCGTTCTTCCAAACCGTCAAGCTCTTCGGCCTGGCCACAATTTATACAAACGCAGACCACTTCCATATCAAAATTTTCCTTTAGCCAGGGAATGATGGCGGTGGTGTCCAATCCGCCGGAATAAGCTAAAACAACCTTTTCTTTCATTTGCTAATTGCCTCCATTATTTAATATGTATGATTTTTTTGGGAAAAAATGTGAAAGACGAGAAGTATTTCTAAGGTGTCAAAGAGCACCACCTAAGAAATTCCAGGTCTCGTCTCGAAGAATGAATCATAGAATCATTCTTTTGGTGTAGCTTGACCTATTGCTTATGCCACTAGTTTTTGATCGGAGCAATTTCGCAAATAAGACTTGCAAAATGCATGGGATTAAAGTGGCAAGTTTGGAAAAAGAGAACCAATCTTCAAAAACATCGGATAGTTACTTAATAATATACAATAATTACACCTGAATTGCAAGAGGGAAGGTACATAATTATAAGGAGATTTATGTAAAAATAAAAGAAACTATTGCATAATATTTAAAAAAGGTGTATAAATATACAAAGGCAGGAGGGCGAAAATGGAGATCAGATTAATGACCATTGAAGATTATGGGCAGGTTTATGCTTTGTGGATGAGTATCAAGGGGTTCTCCATCCGTAGTAAGGATGATTCCCGCGAAGGGGTCGGGTTATTCCTGGAGCGTAATCCCGATACCAGCGTGGTGGCGGTCGAGGATGGACAGGTAGTCGGTGCCATTCTTTGCGGACATGATGGACGCCGTGGGTGTCTTTATCATGTCTGTGTGGCTAATGGCAGCCGGATGAAGGGGATTGGGCGCGCAATGGTAACCTTTTGCATGGAGGCGCTTAGCCGGAAAAATATCAACAAGGTATCGCTGATCGCTTTCACTGAAAATGATGTCGGCAATGCCTTCTGGAACCGGATCGGCTGGACTAAGCGAAACGATCTGAACTATTATGATTTCACATTGAATATGGCTAATATTGAGCGGTTCAACCGCTAGGAAGGGTTGATTACACAATTAATTTGTTGAAAAATAGTACAAAGCCAAAGCAAAATATGATATAATACTGCCAGACCTACTGCCGGAAATCGTAATTGTCAGTAGGTCTGCACGTTTACCATAATTCTTATATCGGGGTGACAAAAGTGAGATTGAATGAGGGTTTGATTTACACTAATGACCGCTGTATCGGTTGTAATCGATGCCTGTCGGCCTGTCCGGTGATCGGAGCCAATCAGGCACAACTTTTAGAGGGGAAAAATCGGATTTACGTGGACGGTGAGCGCTGTATCCAGTGTGGGCAATGTCTTGTTACCTGTCGCCGCGAGGCGCGGGAGTACCGGGAGGGTAATGAGAATTTTTTTGCCGATGAGGCACAGGTTCTTGAGCGGCAGGCGAAGAGCGTACCGCTTGAGTTACCGGAAGAAGAGCGACAGCGGATTTTTGCCGACATGCATAAAGTGACATTGGCGTCACAATCAATCGACTGCAATGCCTGTGGGATGGATACCTGCGCCAAAATGGCGCTGGCGATATATCATGGCTTTAATGTCAAAGAGAACTGTGTATGTTATACCAAGGACGAGTATCAGCGGATGCTATTGACCGATCGTGCCTCGGGGATCGCCAATGTTAATGCGTATACCCATTTTGTCCAGGAACGCCTGGACGCTGGTACGGCCGCCGAGTATGTGGCGACTAATTTTAATATCAAGAATTTCAAACTGGTCAATCAGCTTTATGGTAGTGATGAGGGCGACCGGGTGCTGGTGAAGTTTGCCCGCCAGGTGGATGAGTGGATGGCGGCGGACGAGATGGTGGCGCGTGTTGGCGAGGATACCTTTGTGGCGATGGTGCGCCGGGAGAGGATGACCGCCTTTACCGATTTTCTGGCAGCCCTGCCGATAGAACTGACCAACCGTGATGGTATGACCGAGGAG
>JAITWD010000075.1 GCA_031285465.1 Lachnospiraceae bacterium | reverse complement strand
AAGAAGTAAAGGCGGGACAATGGATAATACTAATAAAGACAATACATCATCGCAGACCACTTCATCGGGCCAGGAGCAGTCAAATAATATATCTGCCATCGGGAATATTATCTTTGACTATTTGGATCGTTGCCGTTTCCTTTTTTATCCGGAACAGTGGAACCATATTTTTTTGGATTTTTCAAAGAATGATATCTTTACCCTGATATTCCTTTACCGTAAAAGAGAGGTCAATGTAACCGAGATTGCCGATTATCTCAAGGTGCCGCTCAACACAGTCACCGGTGTGATCAGCCGGTTGGAGCAAAAGGAACTGGTCATCCGTGAGCGTAGTAAGTTGGATAAAAGGGTGGTTTGTGTCCGCCTTGATCGATTGGGCCTGCAAATGATCGAAGAGGAGCTCCAACAGTTTTCCGAATATTATCTGCGCATTATGGAGGAGCTTACACCGGATGAGAAGACCTTGCTTTTTGGGCTTATCGATAGGATTTTTAACATGCTCGATCGAGATATCCATTCGCGGACAGGCGATCATTTGACCCGCTCCCAGCCGGTCAAACGCATTACCATTGAATAGCATTAAAAATAATACAAACTTTTAAAGACAGAGCGCTGCTCTGTTTTAAAAAGACAAATAGTTCTTCGAGCGAACTATTCGCGTGATGAATAGTTCGCCCGAGAGAATATTAAAGGATAGGCTCAATTGATAAGCCAATAGAAGGAAAGAATATAAACCGGAAAAGGAGTGCATTTATGAAACGAATCATTATTTTCACCGGCAAAGGAGGCGTAGGTAAAACCAGCATCGCTGCCGCCCACGCACTTAAGGCCGCCAAGCAGGGATATAAGACCCTGATCGTCAGCACCGATATGGCACATAATCTGACCGATCTGTTAGGGTGTCCGATCGGACGAGAGGAAACCGAAGTCCTCACCAATCTCTACGCATTGGAGATCGATCCGACCTACGAAATGCACCACGATTTTTCAGCGATGATGGTCTCCTTTCAAAAACTGCTTTCTTTTCAAAACCAAGGGGAAGAAGACCCGATCGAATTGCTGGAGATGTTCCCCGGCATCGAAGAACTTTTCTCCCTTTTAAAAATCCATCGCATATTTGAAACCGGTGACTACAACCTCATTATCGTCGATTGTGCACCGACCGGTGAAACCCTTGCCCTATTAAAATTTCCCGAACTACTGTCGTGGTATATGGAAAAATTCTTTCCGCTCGGCAAACTGGCGGTTAAGATTGCCCGTCCCATCACTAAAACCTTCCTCAGTCTGGAATTACCCGACGGTAAAGCCATGAATGATATCGAGCGCCTATACCTTAAACTAAATCAATTGCAGCTTCTGTTAAAGGACCGCTCGGTCAGTAGTGTTCGTCTGGTGACCCTCCCGGAAAAAATGGTGGTGGAGGAAACCAAACGCAATTTTATGTATATGAGCCTGTATGGCTTTAATGTAGATGGAATATATATTAACCGGGTGCTCCCGACCGAATTGGATAACCCTTTTTTTGACCAGTGGATCACCATACAGGCGGGCTATCTTGCTGAACTGGAAGCAATCTTTGCCAATATTCCCATTTGCCGTATTCCCTGGTTCGACCTTGATCTTAACGGCATTAAAGGATTGGAACGGCTCGACCAGGTGGCGCTTGACGTCCCCGATCTGTTTGGCATTCGCACTATTTCGTCGGGGGAGCGATATGAAAAGGATGGCGTGGACTACCGGTTAAGCTTTACTCTGCCTGCGGTCACCAAAGAAGAACTACTGGTCCATCAATCGGGCAACGATCTGATCATCCGCATCGGCAATGTCAAACGAGCTATCCGTCTACCCGATCTGCTTCGCGGCTATGAGGTGGCAAAGGCGGGCTTTACAGACCATGAACTTACCATCCGTTTTGCCAGAATAAAGGAACAAAGTTTGTAGGTGCGCAGGCACTGGAATGATGGGAAATACAGGAGGATTAGTTTGAAAAATCATAGATTTTTCAAATTTTTATTCAAGCAGTTTCGCAAGTAAACTTGCAAAATGCAGGAGGATTATTATGACGAAAGAATTTGTAACTAAAATGATCGCGGCTAAACGCCTGGAATGTGAGGCCCTAAAAGAGCTCCTTCCCGATAAAATAAGCGATGAGCTGGACCAGATTGGCGCCGGCATTAAAGAAGCGGCTATCGATTGGATCAAGGAAATGTACCGCTCCTCCTTTAATAGCCCTTCGTCCACACAAAGCCCACCCGATACTGTCCGGCCAGAACCGGCATCATCAAACCCCTCGTTTGCATCGGCGTCATCGCCCCGCCCCTTAGGACGAAACGGTGGCACAGCCGAAAAAATCCACAAGGTTATCATTGAATAGCCCCGACTAATAATCAATTTCAGAAAGGACTCACTATGAGAATTATACTTTATACTGGAAAAGGCGGGGTGGGAAAGACCAGCATTGCCGCCGCCACCGCTTGCAAGCTTGCCCAAATGGGCAAAAAAGTACTTATTATCAGTACCGATCAGGCTCATAGCCTTGGCGATTCCTTTAATCAAAAATTAAGTAACCAGCCGGAGCCGATCGTCGGATTCCCCCAACTGCTTGCGATGGAGATCGATGTTGTTACCGAAAGTGAAGCGGCATGGGGTAACATCAAGGACTACTTCAAGACCCTTCTCACCGCCCAGTCCGGTGCATCCATTGAGGTGGAAGAATTGCTGGTATTCCCCGGTTTCGAAGAGCTGTTCTCACTCCTCAAAATATTGGGGATCTGGCAGGAAAATACTATTGACGTACTGATCGTTGATTGTGCGCCAACCGGCGAAACCCTGTCCCTCCTTAAATTTCCGGAAATGCTTGGTGGCTTTATGACCAAATTATTGCCAATGGAACGCAAGTTACTAAGAGTCGCCGGTCCGGCGGTGGAGAAAGCCACCAAAATCCCTATGCCCGAAGATCAGGTTTTTGACGATATCGAATACCTCTATAAAAAAATCGATGATCTGCGGCAACTCCTCCGGCGTAAGGACACCGTCAGTATCCGCATTGTGACCACCCCGGAGAATATCGTTATCCGCGAAGCCAAGCGTAACTTTACCTTTTTGCACCTATATGATTATAACGTGGATGCCATTATCGTCAATAAAATATACCCTTCCGCCGCTTTGCCAGGATATTTTAATAAATGGCTGGACGCACAGGAAAAAGGACTCAAAGAAATCGATCAAAGCTTCGCCGGGCTGCCAATCTTTAAGATGGAGCTCATGAAATACGAACTGCGCTCTCCCGAACGCCTCACCTTGGCTGCTGACCAGATTTACCACACCACCGACCCGGCGGCGATACTCTTCAATGAAAGTATTTTCACCCTGACCGAAGAGCACGACCAGGCCCACTTTGACATCCACCTCCCCTTCATCGACAAAAAGACTAACTATTAAAAGTCAATAGTGAACATGGATTATTTTTAAGTAATTTTGTACCTTGATAATTGCATGACAAACAAAGCACCTCAGCGAGTTGCATAAGGGAAATTTATTGTCGGGTCTAATTACGTTTTTTTGACGAAAGCCTGATTGGTCTTTACCAGATGAAAAATAACTCGGGTAAGCTTTTTGGTGGCATGGGAAACGGCGATATTATATGCTTTACCTTCGGAACGTTTTTTGGCAAGGTAAGCATTAAAGGTCGGCTCCCAATGGCACACGTATTTGGTGGCATTAAACAAGGCATAGCGTAGATATTTAGAACCCCTCTTTACCATCTTTGCATGAGTAGAGGTTAGTTTGCCTGATTGATAAACCGACGGTTCCAGACCGGCAAAAGCCAGAACCTTTTCAGCCGAGTCGAAATTGGCAAAATTATCGGTTTCAGCAATGATGATTGCAGCCATCCGGTATGAGATCCCCGGAATGCTCATGATCGGACTGTGAAGCGAGTCAATGATAGGATTTATTTTACCTTCAACTTGTCCAATCTGTGATTCCATCATATGGATCAACTGGATGGTCTGTTTTAACTCTAAGGCTTTCACATCGCTATGAGTACCAATGGATGTCCTGGCGGCTTCCCGAATCTGTATGGCCTTGTCTTTACCGTAATGCCCTTTTGAAGCGGTTGAAAGCAGGTTAGTCAAGCGGGTAAGATGCCCTTTAGCGATTAAGTCAGCGGTCGGAAACTCAGACAACAAAGCGTAGACCGATGCGATATGGAGGGAAGGAACAATCTTTTCGAGTTCGGGGAAAAGGATGGTCACGAGACGAGAAAAGGAAGATTTTAACCGACCACAATCCTGAACGAGCGAATATCGGTATCTTGTTAGTGACTTTAACTCGCGAATCTGGTAAGATGACTGAGAGTAGGGCTTTAAGCGCTCCGTTCTCAGCAAAGTCACAATAGAGTTGGCATCGACCTTATCCGTTTTCGTCTTTCTAAAGCTTAGACTTTTTCCGAAAAGACTCGTATGTAGCGGATTGATTACTGTGGTGGTAAGACCAGAGGAAATCAAAAACTCTAAGAGATTATCGCTGTAGTGACCGGTAGCTTCGAGTCCTACTTTTATATTGGATAAATCATCAGAGCAAAGAGAAAGTCGTTCGAGTAAGCCATCAAAGCCACCACGGTTATTAGGGATAGTAAAGGTGGGGAAAAATTCGATGCCATCTGTGTCAACGATGAGACAATCATGTTTATCTTTAGCGACATCAATACCTGCATAAATCATAGCGTAAGCTCCTTAATAATATTTGACGCTGCTTTCGTCCACAGACTTGTCTGTCCAATGTAACCTCGTTCTAAATAAAACGTCATGCGTTATCCAACTAATTACCATTTGAACAAACGGCTGTGGTTATAGCCTTTTTGAAAACGTCAAAGCGTTAGGAGAAAATGTACTAATCCACAGCGTCTGTAAGAGTATAGCACAAAGTCCTTGGAGTGGGACTATAAACACTACTACTATATAATACGAGGAG
>JAITWD010000036.1 GCA_031285465.1 Lachnospiraceae bacterium | reverse complement strand
ACCCCGTCTCTTCGACATTGAGTCCTATCCGGATGAGGTCATGCGTGGGCGACAATTAGACTCACGTGAGTTCATGCTGGTGGGGCGTTTTATTGAGGTGTTTGCCGACAAGATTTTCAATATTCCCGAAGGAACCTTGGACTTATATGGAGAAATCGCCGCCTATGATGCCGATCATTATGTTGTGATAGGAACGGTTATGGATGCTAAGACGGCCGAAGAATGGGGGTTCGTGCCGGAAAAGACGGTTGCAGAGCAAAAAGCGCTTGATGCCCAAAATGATAGTGAGGATAAAGGATGGAGTCGTGGGGAAGCGGTTGAGCCGATTAGCGATTACACTAACGGTCGGACCGATATCTACCGTGCCTATTTAGATCAGTTAAATACGACCGGACACAAGGAAATGGGGGCGCTTCTGCCGGATGGCTCACGTGCAGTCCATGCGCACAATATTTATTTGCAATTTGCTTACGATCATGGTCTTTTTATGGGAATACTGTTTGTAGCCCTTATTCTGATATCCTTTGTAAAAGGCCTGCTATACTTCTTTCAATATAGGGATCAAGGTGGTTATGCCGCCCTGCCGGTAGTAGTGATCCTGGCTGTGGCGGTGGCTGGAATGGTAGAGTGGACCTTCCATTTCAGTAATCCATCCGGATTTGTTTTGCTTTTGATGCTTGCGCCGTTAATGTTTGACCGACCACGGCAAATGCCCGAATCACTTTGATAAATAAAAGGAAAGCTAATGAAAAATACGAGTAACCATCAGACACCGTTTAATTTTAAACTACTATATCGTAGGACCGCTTTGATCATCTATGATATTATCAGTGTGGTCGCCGCCAGTTATCTGGCGTTGGTCATGCGTTATGATCTGCGCTTTACCGGTATTCCGCACTACTTTTTAGAACCGATCACCCGCTTTTTGATCATCAACATTGCGTTAACCCTATTGGTGCTCTACCTGTTTAAGATGTATCATAGTCTATGGGCTTTTGCCGGTGAGACCGAGTTGCAAAATGTGGTGATTTCCTGCGTGATCTCAGCGGCGATCAACGGGGTAGGTTTACAGTTCTTTCGGGTGACCGATCGGGCGGTACCGCACAGCTACTATTTTCTCTACGCGGTTATTCTGATTGCTTTTGTTTTTGTCAGTCGTTTTTCCTATCGATTCTTTCGTGGTCTCAAGCATAAAAAACTTAATCGTAACAACAATATTTCGGTAATGGTCATCGGTGCCGGTGAGGCGGCGAATATGATCGTTAAAGAAATTGTCAGCAGTAATTTTAGTACGATGGTCATACGTTGCATCATCGATGATGATCGTGGCAAATGGGGACGTTTTATCCAGGGTATTAAGGTGGTAGGCGGTCGTGACAAGATTATTGAAAGTGCTGATATTTACGGGATCGATGAGATTATTGTCGCCATGCCGTCCATTTCACGTGCTGAGATGACCGATATTCTGGATATTTGTAAGGAGACCAGTTGTAAGCTGCGGGCACTCCCCGGCGTCTATCAGTTGGTTAATGGCGAGGTCAGTGTCAGCAAGCTCCGGGATGTGGAGGTAGAGGATCTCCTGGGACGTGAACCGGCCGAGATCGATCTGGAGTCCATACTTAGTTATGTTAAGGGAAAAAAGGTGCTGGTTACCGGCGGTGGCGGTTCCATTGGCAGTGAGCTGTGCCGTCAGATCGCTTCGCATGGACCGTCGGAATTGATTATTTTGGATATTTATGAAAATAATGCTTATGATATTCAACAAGAGCTAATAAATCGCTGGCCGGAACTCAAATTAACCGTGCTGATCGCATCGGTACGTAATACCAACCGGATGAACCGGATTTTTGAGCGGTACAAGCCGGAGATTGTTTACCATGCTGCGGCTCACAAGCATGTGCCACTTATGGAAGCCAGTCCCAATGAAGCGGTTAAAAATAACGTTTTTGGAACCTTTAAAACCGCGATGGCGGCGGCAACCAACGATACCAAACGATTCGTAATGATCTCCACCGATAAGGCGGTAAATCCGACCAATATTATGGGGGCAAGTAAACGTATTTGTGAGATGATCATCCAAACCCTCAATAAGCACTACCCAACCGAGTTTGTGGCTGTGCGTTTCGGCAATGTGCTGGGTAGCAATGGCAGTGTGATCCCACTCTTTAAACGACAGATCATGGAGGGAGGACCGGTAACGGTAACCCATCCCGATATTATTCGTTATTTTATGACCATCCCCGAGGCGGTTTCATTGGTGTTACAGGCTGGGGCCTATGCACGGGGGGGCGAAATCTTTGTCCTTGATATGGGTAAGCCGATCAAGATACTGGACCTGGCACGCAATCTGATCCGTCTATCCGGTTACCGTGAGGGAGAGGATATAAAGATTGAATTTACCGGTCTTCGTCCGGGGGAAAAGCTATATGAAGAATTGCTGATGGAAGAAGAGGGGATGAAGGAAACGAGCAATCGGATGATTTATATTGGTAAGCCGATTGAACTTGATCAGGATATATTTTTTAACAGCCTAAAGCGGCTAAAGGAAGCATCCAAGAAAGAAACCGATGATATCCGGCCACTGATCAAAGAAATGGTGCCGACCTATAATTATAATGAGCAGGGAATTAAATAGGCAGGAATTTAAATCAGCATAGGTCTGGTTATTTTGGAGGGATGCCAATGAATAAAAAAATTTATTTATCCTCACCCACAATGCACGGAAAAGAACAGGAATTTGTTCGGGAGGCATTTGATACCAACTGGGTGGCACCGCTGGGGCCTAATGTGAATAATTTTGAGAAGGAGCTGGCGGAGTATGTCGGGTGTGATCATGCGGCGGCACTTTCTTCCGGAACGGCGGCGATACATTTGGCACTACGTATGCTGGAGGTGGAGCAGGGCGATATCGTCTTTGTGTCATCACTGACCTTTAGTGCGACCTGTAATCCGATCATGTATGAAAAAGCTATCCCGGTTTTTATAGATTCCGAACCGGATACCTGGAATATGTCGCCAGAGGCTTTACGGCGGGCGTATGAAATCTATCCGCAGCCCAAAGCGGTAATAGTAGTACACCTCTACGGGACACCGGCCAAGCTGGATACGATCATGTCGATATGTGCCGAACATAATACGCCGCTGATCGAGGACGCGGCGGAGTCACTGGCTTCGACCTATAAGGGGAGGGAGACCGGAACCTTTGGATTGATGGGGATTTATTCTTTTAATGGCAATAAAATTATCACGACCTCCGGTGGTGGGATGCTGGTATCGGCGGAGGGCGGATTGATCGATAAAGCACGTTTTTTGGCGACCCAGGCAAGAGATATAGCGCGGCATTATCAGCATTCCCAAGTGGGCTATAATTACCGGATGAGCAATATTACCGCTGGTATCGGCCGGGGCCAATTGTTGTTTTTAGATGAGCACAAGGCTAAAAAGCAGGCGATCTACCGACAGTATCAAGTAGCTTTTGAGGATATCCCCGAAATCACGATGAATCCGCAAAACGTCGATGGAGAATCTAATAACTGGCTGTCCTGTATGACGATTGCCAAGGGTTGTGCGGTGACTCCTGATATGATCATGGATCGGTTAGAGGCAGAAAATATTGAATCCCGTCCGATTTGGAAGCCGATGCATCTTCAGCCGGTGTTTGCCGGATATGATTTTATTTCCCATACCGGAGGGGATAAAAAGGGAAATCAGCAGAAAGAAGGCAGCCAAGATAATGAAGGATGTGAGGCGGTTTCGGAAGATATTTTTGCCCGTGGTCTATGCTTACCCAGCGATGTGAAAAATACCGATGAGGATATGGCATTAATAATTAGCCTTGTACGCAACTTCTTTTGATTTATGAGTTTTATTTTTATAGAAATATCGGTCAGGGAGGAGTCGGAGGAATAAATGTACGCAAGATGTTTCAAGCCACTGTGTGATTTTATCGGTGCATTATTGGGATTGATAATATTATCCCCTGTATATCTGATCGTGGCAGTTTTAGTCAGGGTTAAGCTGGGGAGTCCGATTTTATTTAAGCAAGAGCGGCCCGGTAAGAATGAAAGGGTATTCAGGTTATTTAAATTTAGAACCATGACCGATGCCCGGGATGAAAGTGGTGTACTCCTTCCCGATGCGGTTCGCCTGACCGGCTTTGGCAAATTCCTGCGCTCGACCAGTCTGGACGAATTGCCGGAATTGTTTAATATTCTTAGAGGCGAGATGAGCTTTATCGGTCCGCGTCCCCTTCTTGTGACCTATTTACCCTACTATTCGGAGCGGGAAAAAATACGCCATGCCGTTCGTCCCGGTTTAACCGGCTTAGCACAGGTCAGTGGCCGCAATTATTTAAACTGGGATGACCGGATGGCTAAGGATGTGGAGTATGTGGAGCAGCTTGGCGTAGCAATGGATATAAAGGTAATCGCAAAGACCGTAGGAACGGTGTTTGGGCAGCGTGACAGCGTGGCGGCTGATACCAACGCCGCCGAGGGGAACTTTGCCCAGATCCGGCGGGAACGACTGGAAAAGACCGGTCGACTGGAGCCATGAGTAGTGAGAAGGCTATCGGGAGGGTATGAATGAATATTTTAATTCTTAGCGCCGGCACGCGCAATAAGATCGTGCAATATTTTAAAGAGACATTGGGTGATCGGGGGCAGGTGATTGCGACCGATTGTTCCAATCTGGCACCAGCCGTTTATGATGCCGACAAATTTTATCTGGTTCCGCGGATGACCGCTCCAGGTTATATTGAGATTATTCTGGAAATATGCCAAAAGGAAGAGGTGAGCGGAGTATTCTCGCTGATCGATCCAGAGCTTAGCCTGTTAGCGAAGGAACGGGAGCGGTTTTTAGCCATCGGGACGACGCCGATCATTTCTCCGGCTTCATTGGTAGAGACCTGTTTTGACAAATATAAAATGTATGAGCTATTAAAGAAGAGAGGGATACCTACCGCCGATTGCTTTATCGATAAAGCGGATTTCTATCGGGCGGAGGCAGAGGGTGCGATAGCCTATCCGGTCTTTGTTAAACCGGTGCGGGGTAGTGCCAGCATTAATATCAACAAGGTGACCGTCCGGGAAGAGGTTGAGCTACTTTTTAAGCATCATGATGATCTGATGATCCAGGAATTTATGGATGGCCAGGAATATGGTGCCGACGTTTATATTGATATGATTTCCGGTCAATGCACTGCTATTTTTATTAAAGAAAAAATAAAGATGCGCGCCGGTGAGACCGATAAATCGGTATCGATCAGGGATGAGCAGCTTTTTGTTTTGATAAAAGATTTTGTCGAAGGTTGTGGATTTTGTGGTATGATTGATATTGATATCTTCAAGTGTGACGGTAGTTACTACTTTTCGGAGGTAAATCCCCGTTTTGGCGGGGGCTATCCCCATGCCTATGCCTGTGGGGTCAATATGGCACAGATGGTGTTTAATAATCTGGAGGGGCGGATCAATCCGGTGGCTATCGGGGATTATGCGGCCGATGTGGTAATGATGAAATATAATGAAATTGCTATTAAGGACATTGCAGGAGCGGAAATTGTTATCGGGTGAGTAACTATAAGGAGCATGTTTATAAATATGAGGATACTGATTTTGGCAAATTCTTCGGCCGGATTATATGATTTCCGGAGTGAATTTATAGAACGATTATTGCGCGATCATCAATTGACGGTCAGTGTACCCGATAGCGTTAAGGCGGAGCAATTGGCTAAGTTGGGGTGTGAGGTGATAACGACTGCCATTAACCGGCGGGGGATGAATCCGGTGGAAGATTATCGGTTATACCGTGAGTATGGTCGATTATTGAGGGCGGTTCAGCCAGAGCTGGTGCTTACCTATACGATTAAGCCCAATATTTATGGCGGTCTTAATTGCCGGCGTGCAAGGATCCCTTATCTGGCGACCATTACCGGTTTGGGTAGTACCTTTCAGCACCGGAGCTTGGTAAGGCGCATAGTGATCGGTCTTTATCGGCGCGGTCTTAAGCGGGCGGCCTGTGTTTTTTTTCAAAACGAGGAAAACCAAGCCATTTTTGAACGTTTCCGCATTCGTGGCAAAAGCAGTCGCCTGGTCAGTGGCTCGGGAGTCAATCTGAAAAAGCATTTTATGGAGCCTTACCGATTGGATGATCAGTTTTATTTTCTATATGTGGGGCGGGTTATGAAGGAGAAGGGGATTGAGGAATTTCTGACAGCTGCTGAAACCCTACATAGTGAAAAGGTTCATTTCCAAATTGTCGGTTATTGTGATGAAGATTACCAGGAGCGTCTGGATAATCTGGAGATAAGGGGCTATATCCAACAACTGGGTTTTCGTCCCGATATTCATGAGATTTTGGCACAGGCCAGTGCAGTGGTGTTGCCGACCTACCATGAGGGAATGAGCAATGTATTGATGGAAGCATCGTCCACCGGCCGACCGGTAATTGCTTCAAATATTAGTGGTTGTCGTGAGATTTTCACCGAAGGTGAAACCGGCTTGGGATTTAACCCGGGAGACAGTGGCGATCTGATCCGGGCGCTCCGCCAGTTTATGGCCATTCCGGCGAGCGACCGGGCGATGATGGGACGAAGGGCAAGAGAAAGGATGGGCAAGTACTTTGATCGTGAACGGGTGATCGATGCTTATATAGAAGAGATAGAAAAACTGACAAAAGGTTAAAACGCATGCTAATAGTGCGAAAATCAAAGAATGCTCACTTTTGGATCCATGCAGTTTTGCAAGTAGAACTTGCGAAATGCATGGCCATTAAACTAAAATGAAACGATGAAGTCAAATAATAGGCTTTTTTTAGGGAGGAAACCACCGTGGACAAGAATTCAGAAAAAATAGTTCAAAATTTATATGAGAAGATAGTTGCCGGTGAGGAAAAAATATCACTGATCGGTTTGGGGTATGTCGGAATGCCCATTGCGGTAGCCTTTGCCCGTAAGGCTAAGGTTATCGGTTTTGACCTAAACCAAGGTAAGATCGATCTGTACCGTGCCGGGATCGATCCAACCAAAGAGGTGGGGGACGAGGTGATCAGGAATACGACGGTGGAATTTACCGCCGATCCGGCCCGGTTAAGAGAGGCACGTTTTCATATTGTGGCGGTGCCGACACCGGTCAACAGGGATCATACTCCCGACCTTTCCCCGATTGAAGGCGCAAGTCGCATCCTGGGTCAGAATCTGACAAAGGGTTCGGTGGTGGTCTTGGAATCAACCGTCTATCCCGGTGTTACCGAGGAGGTTTGTGTTCCGATCTTGG
>JAITWD010000035.1 GCA_031285465.1 Lachnospiraceae bacterium | reverse complement strand
ATCCGCAACATCATCTATGCCACCCATGGACATGCCCTGATCCTCTTTACCTCATACTGGCTGATGGAGCATATTTATTACCGGATCAGCGAACTGATAACCGAATATCCGCTATTTATCATGTCAAAAGGGCGACTGGATATCTTGAATGATTTCCGGCAAAGTGGTAACGGTGTACTGTTTGCCAGCGACAGTGCCGGTGAAGGGATCGATCTGGCGGGGGATATCCTTTCGGCACTGGTGATCGTGAAATTACCCTTTCCCATCCCCAATCCGGTGAAAGAGCACCAGCGGTCGCGTTATGAGTCGGCAGAAGCGGACAGTCGGGATGGACTGCTCCGATTCAAGCAGGAGGTTATTATTCCGGAAATGCTGATCAAACTCCGTCAATGGGTTGGGCGGGGAATCCGGAGTGAGGAAGATACCGTGGTTTTTTCCATCCTGGATAGCCGCGCATCATCTCGCGGTCGTTATCGTGGGGAAATATTGGCGAATCTACCGACCATGCCGGTGACCGACCGGCTGGAAATGGTGGCGCAGTTTATCAGAAAACATAAGCCGGACGATTACTTCTTTTCATAGTGAAATAGTCATAGTGAAATAGTCATAGTGAAATAGATCCTTTTAGAAAAAATTGATGTGAAGCAATTAATCCGGGTCAAAATAAAAGTATAGGGAAACGCTGATTAAAGCGTTTCCCGCGCCGGATTTGCGGCACGAAGTGCCAATTTCCTTTGCAAATCCGTGCGCATCCCGCGGAGCGTCTAAGGAAACACTGATTTAATCAGTGTTTCCTTAGATGTAATGCAGGATAAAGAACGAAAAGACGAGATTAATACGCGATAAAACAAAAGAAGAGGTTATACACGATGGTACTTACAAAAGAAAAGATTGAAAGCATGAAAGCGGTCGATATCCTGACCGTTGATCCGGCAGAATTGACCGATCTTAATGAAGTTGTGATTGACACCCGTAAAAATGTCACCGATAGGATCAGCCAATATGCTTCACAGACTAACAACCTGTTCATCAACCGGGTGGGCGATTATGTTGTGAAGGTTTCGTATGCCAATACGGGAGTAACGGTCAATGATAAGCTAAAGAAGCATATCACTAAGCTGGCGGAAATATATTATTGATGATTAGTAAATTAAAAATTTAGGATTAGTAAATTACAAAATCAGTTGATTGATAAATTACAAAATCAGGGGCTTGAAAAGGCATAATAATTATGTTAACCTTTGGTCAGGACTAATTAGTTGATCCCTGACTTTATTTGGTATGTTCCCGTAGGACGGACGCCGTATTGCCAATAAATCATCAGGAGAAGACTATGCAAAATCAACAACCAAGCGAAACAATCTATCACGTTGCCATGTACCTTCGCCTGTCACGGGACGATGGTGACGGCAATGTCAAATCTGAAAGTAACAGCATCGGCAGTCAGCGTGCGATCATCCGCTCTTTTATAAGCGAGAAAAATGATATGCAACTGTACGATGTCTATGTGGACGACGGTTTCACCGGCAGTAGTTTTAATCGTCCCGATTTTAAAAGAATGATAACCGATATTGAAGCCGGTAATGTAAACTGCGTCATTGTCAAAGACCTGTCCCGCTTTGGTCGTGATTATATTGAGGCGGGCCGTTTTATCCAAAAGCTATTCCCCCGGCTTGGGGTTCGTTTTATTGCCATCACCGATCACTTCGACAGCGCGACGGCGGAGACTTCGGAGAGTGCGATCGTCCTTCCGGTCAAAAACTTTATCAACGATGCCTACTGCCGTGACATTTCGGCAAAGGTCCGCAGTCAAAAGAAGATGAAACAGGCAAACGGCGAATTTATCGGTGCCTTTGCCCCCTATGGCTACCGGAAAGACAGCGGCAATAGGAATAAGCTGGTGGTGGACGAATACGCCGCCCATGTCATTAAAAATATCTACGACTGGAAATTAAATGGGATCAGTGCCGCCGCCATCGCCAAGAAGCTGAATCAACTGGGCATCCTGTCCCCATTTGCCTACAAACGTTCACAGGGAGAGCATTATAAGACCGGCTTCACGGGAAAAGCCCAAACCGATTGGCAATCGGTGACGATCAAGCGGATCCTGACCAACGAGCTCTACCTGGGTCACATGATCCAGGGTAAAAAAGAAAAGGTCAACTACAAAATAAAGAAATCCATTGAAAAGCCGGAAAGTGAATGGGCAAGGGTGGAAAACACTCACGACCCCATCATTGAAGTGGACATTTTTAATATCGCCCAAAATCTCCTTAAGGTGGACGGTCGGGCGACTGCCGACAGTGAAAACGGCAACTTTTTCACCGGGCTATTATTCTGTGCCCACTGCAAAGAGCAATTGGTCCGTCGCACCGTGCGAAACAAGGGGACCGACGGAATTGCCTACATCTGTTCCACCTACAATCGTGGCGAAGGATGCACCCGCCACTTTATTTCCGAGGCAGAACTTAAGGTGGTGGTCTTTAAGGAATGTTGCACCTATGCCAATCTCTTTTTGTCGCAAGCCGATCTGCTGGAGGAGATCAAGCAAAAGGAAACCAATTTTGAGGTCATAACAAAGTATGATCAAGAGATAACGCGATTGCGGACCGAACAAGAGCGGTATTACAAACTATCTTCCGGTCTCTATGAGGACCTGCGGAACGGAGTCCTTAATAAAGATGAGTTTGAGCAACTCCATCACGCCTATACCGAAAATGCTGATCGGCTGGATCAAGCCATTAAGAATCAGGAAGAATTGGTTAAGCGACTGTTTAAGCAAGGCATAGCCGCCGGAACGCGGTTGGAAAAATTCAAAAGTTGCCTGCAATTAGAAGCGATCGATCGCTACACCCTGGTCAATCTGATCCACCGCATTGCTTATTACGGTGATAAACGGATCGCGATCGAATTTAATTTTCAAGCCGAATTAACCGTTGTTGACACGGTGGTCACTGCGGTGGGGCAATCAACCGAAAATGCTACGGCGGGTCAATTAAGCGGAAAAATCGCGAGTGATCAACTAAACGCTGATACCTTGCCCAATCCATTAAACGTAGACGCCGAAAGGAGGGAAAAGTATGCCTAGGACCTCCAAGCGCAAATATAATTATGATAAGGAACTTATAAAAGGGACCGATATCGTTAGAAATACTCCTGATAAAAAGGCGCAATCCAGCCAACAGGGCACATTATTCCGGGTGGCGATCTATGGACGACTTTCCTCCGATCACGATGAAAGTGGACAAATATCCCAAAGCGAGTCACTGGAGGTGCAGATAAATATTGTTCGAAGCCATATCGACACCATGATCGGCAATGGCGAACGGATGGAACTGCACGATATCTATACCGACATGGGCAAGACCGGCACTAATTTTAATCGTGATGAATTTGCCCGGATGATGCAGGATGTGCGGATGGGAGAGATTAATTGTATCATGGTCAAGGATCTGTCCCGCTTCGGACGTGATTACCTCGAAGCCGGTAATTACATAGAAAAGATATTCCCCTTTCTGGGAGTGCGCTTTATTGCCGTGACCGATGGCTTTGATACCGGTCAGGAGGGCCATGAGAACCGAAAAATGGCGATGAATATCAAGA
>JAITWD010000012.1 GCA_031285465.1 Lachnospiraceae bacterium | reverse complement strand
CTATGAAGTCTCCGGCGAAGCTCTTTTGCAAGCTGTCAAGAGCGGAAGTGAGAAGGCCGCGGAGGAGTGTTTTCTTTATCTTTTTGCCGATTGGATCAAGACCGACGATGTCGGGGATGCCGATCGGATCAAGCTTAAATGTGTCGGTCTTTTGGATGATATCCTGCGGGGTCTGGGTGATTACCGTCTGCAGGATTACCTTGGCCACCCCGATAAGGTACTTGATGTGAAAAAAAGGATCACGACCGGTCGTCTCCTTGATGATGTGATCGATATAACCCGAAATATGATTGTAAACCTTACCCTTTGTGTAAAGGAAATCCTTGCTGGCAACTCCAAGAAGCTGGTCAGTCTGGCAGTGTCCTACATACAGGAAAACTATCAAAAGGATATCAGTCTGCCACAAATAGCCGAATATTTATATATTTCACCCGCCTACTTAAGCCGGATCTTCAGTGCCGAAATGCAGAAACCTTTTTCCCAATACCTACGCAACTACCGCATCACCATTGCCCAAAAGCTCCTCCGGGAGGGTCGCCTCAAAATATATGAAGTGGCGGCACAGGTTGGCTACTCCGACGTTGCCCACTTCAGCAAATCCTTTAAACAGATTACCGGGGTCACCCCGATCCACTACCGGGAGGAACCGCTTGGCTAAGTTTCCCTAAAATGGGAGACGCTTGGCTAAGTTTCCCTAAAATGGGTTGACATCACGGTTCATCTGTGCTATAGTGCTTACAATATATCCATGAGGGAGTAGTTTGCGCGGTAGTTTTCGCGTGTCAAGTCAACATGCTGGCTGTAATGGCCTGGCTTGCCTTAAAAAACGAGACTCATGTATGGCCCGACGGCTATACAGAAGTCTTTTTTATTTGTGGCTCATGTATAACCGATCACGGTTATATAAGAGCCTTTTTTGTATAATACTATATCAAACCGTTACATTCATCCCAATCATACGGAGGATAAGAAAATGAACCTACCTGACCTGTTGATCCTTGCTATTGGCCTCTCCATGGATGCCTTTGCCGTCGCTATCTGTACCGGTATGACCCTGCGTAAGGTCACCATCAAAAATGCCACCACCGTCGGGCTCTATTTTGGTATCTTTCAGGCTGCCATGCCCCTGATCGGCTATTTCGTTGCCACCTGGTTTGCCGATCGGATCATCAACTTCGACCACTGGATCGCTTTTGTGTTACTCGGTTTCCTCGGTGCCAAAATGATCGGTGACAGCTTCAAAAAAGAGGAGGTCCCCACTGCGGAAGAACTCCTCCAAAACCAATCACCCGAGCAACGGGACACCACCCAGAAACCCGGCAAAATGCTGACCCTCGCCCTCGCCACCAGCATCGACGCGCTGGCGGTCGGTATTTCCTTCGCCTTCCTGCAGGTCAATGTCTTCCTCGCCGTCGCCCTGATCGGTATCATCACCTTCGCCTTTTCCACCGGTGGGGTCAAGATCGGAAAACTATTTGGTAGCAAGCTCGAGTCCAAAGCCGAACTGGCGGGCGGGATCATCCTCTTCCTGATCGGGTTGAAGATCCTTCTGGAGCATCTCGGGGTTATTAACCTGTAACCCGATACTGAACATCTCGCAGTTATTTACTTGTAACCGATCATTACTCCGCAAGTGACTTTCAAGTGATAAATAACTAACCTTCAACAATAGAACTTTATTTTTTCCAAAACAAAAAACTTCTTCCATTCAGCGCAAATAAGAAAAAACTGCGCGGATATAAAGTCCATTAATTCATTTAATTCCTTTTGCGAAATCTTACTTCCGTTACTTGCTAATATACAGCCACCATTTTGTGTTAGCCATATTTTTGTGGCATTGGGATTGGGCTTTCCCTTTGCCACATGCACATGGATAGGTTCTCCCTTTTCATCTGACCAAAAATAAACCTTATATCCGCTAATGATAAATAAACTAGGCAATCTCCACCCCTCCACACGCAGCATATTTATAAAACAGATGAGCATTAGATTGTAATAGTTGTCTGAATACTTCTACTTCTTCCTCAGAATAGCCCTCAATAAGAATCCATTTATACTCTGGTAGTTCACATCTGGCTGAATCAAATCCCAAATCTGTTGGCCTTTCAAAATGTACTATTACTTTTTGTTGACTATTTTCCTCAATTATATGGGAGTGCGTTATCTCGGTTTCATCAGCCAACGTCATATATGGATACATCATTTTATCACCTCCAGACAAGTGTGCGTTCATTATTGGCATCACTACTTTTCATTCATGCTTTTTCAATATTCTATCAGAAAATTTATTTTATTTCAATATTTTCAAATTCAATTTGCCGGACCTTACTGTTTCTTCTCGCCACTCGTACTTGCCGCCTTCATCAATATCCCCCGAAGCTCCTCCACCGTAAAATCATACCCCCTATTACAAAAATGACATTTAAGTTCCACGCTCTCCCCCTCAGCGATCAACTCCTCTATCCCCTTCCTGCCGATTCCGATCAGCGCCTTCTCCACCCGCCGTTTATCACAATTACAATAAAACTCCGGTCGCATCCGCTCGTTGATCACCGGATCCATTCCTCCCAGTAACCGTTCCAGCAAAAACTCCGGACTATTATTCTCCTCCAAAATCTCGGTTACCGACCGCACCCCTCTAAGTCGTTCCTCTAATTCTGCCACCACGCCCTCTTCTGCAAAGGGCATCAGCTGAATGATAAATCCGCCGGCACATCGGACCCGGTTTTCCCGCTCCATCAGCACCCCCAGCCCCACCGTTGACGGCACCTGCTCCGAGGTGGCAAAGTAATAGGTCAGATCATCGGCGATCTCCCCCGTCTGCAATTCGATCCGCCCGATATAAGGCTCCTTCAGGCCCATGTCCTTTACCACCTGTAGCCATCCCCGACCGACCGCACCGCCGACATCCAATTTACCGGCACGGCTGGGCGGCAATAACACCCCCGGTTGATCAACATATCCTTTGACCCGCCCAGTACTGTCCGCCGTCACAGTAATTCCGCCGATCGGTCCGTCACCCTTGACCCGTACAGTCAGCAAATCTTTTTCTCCTTTAAGAGTCGCCCCCATCATAACACCGGCCGTTAATAACCGACCTAACGCCGCCGATGCCACCGGACTTAAATCATGCGCTTGTCTGGCCGCTTCCACCAAATCCCCACTTGTGAGCACAAAAGCGCGCAATTGCGCTCCTGCAGCCGTCGCTCTGACCATCATATCAGACATCTTTTCATTCCTCCGTTTTCACTTCATTTATAATCTGCAACTATGAAGGTACTGAATAGTTACGAAAAATCCATTAAAATCTTCATCGGCATTATTGCTTCCCGGCTTCCCCTGCGATCACATAGATCCGTTCACTCTCATCACTAACCGCACCGCCGCTCTCCCCGTCAAAGGCGGCAATAAATCGCATCCCCGCCCGTTCCAGCAAGCCCCTGACCGTTTCTAAGCTGTATCCTTTTTGATAGTGATTCTCCTGAAAGCGCCGGTAACGCCCGTCCTGCTCCCGCACGAAAAAAGAAACATCATATTCATTGATGCCCTCCTCGTCATGGTAGTAGTTTTCCCAGATAAAACTGCACTCTTCCCGATTCTCCGCGATGGTTGTATCACCGATCACCGTCTCATACTTATAAATGGTATTGAAATCAAAAATAAAGATCCCACCGGGATAGAGATAGTTATTGACCCGGCTAAAAACCGCCAGCAAATCCTCTTCGGTTAAGAGATAGTTCAAACAGTCACACACACTGACCACCGTCCCGACCGTTCCATACAACTCCATCTCGCGCATATCCTGACACAGATACAGGATCGGCGGCGGCGCGTCCACCACCTTTTTTCTTGCCACCGTCAGCATTTCCTGGGAATTGTCAATTCCGATACACTCATATCCCATCCTGGCAAGCAATCCGGTCAGGGTACCCGTTCCACACCCAAGATCCACGACCAGATCAGCCTCACTTGACCGGCCCTTTTGTGATATCCCATACTGACCGATCCAGTCATCCAGACGCCGACTCCACTCATCATAGGGCACATCGGCCATCAATTGATCATACACCCCGGCAAAGGAGCGGTACATGTCATTATCCTTCTCCATCGACTTTAACCTTTCTCGTTATTTAGGGAAATACTGATTTTATCAGGGTTTACTTAGGGAAACGCTGATCTTATCAGGGTTTACTTAGATATCCTTCAAGCGCATTAATAAACGCCCGCATCTCTTCATCGGTTCCGACCGTTATCCGCAGGTAATTGTCAATCCGCGGACGCTGCCAATAACGGACATATATCCCCTCGCCCTTTAAAAAGGCGAATAATTCCGCCGCCGGAACCTGTTCATGGGTGGCAAAAATAAAATTCCCTTTGGAATCGGGAAAGGTAAAACCCAGTCGGGACAATTCTACCTTGACCCACTCCCGCGTCGCCATGATCCGCTGTCTGCATTGGTTAAAATAACCCTCGTCCACGATCGAAGCCACCCCCACCTCCTGGGCGGGTAGATTCATGGTATACGAATTAAAAGAAAAACGAACATCCTTAAGATAACCGATCAATCGCTCGTTACCGATCGCGTAGCCGATCCGCAGACCGGCGAGCGCACGGGACTTAGAAAAGGTTCGTACCACTAATAAATTGCTATACCGGTCGATCAATGACAGACAACTGGTCCCACCGAAGTCGATATAGGCTTCATCAACAATGACAATACTGTCAGTATTGCTGCTGACAATCTCTTCGATCAGACTCTGAGCCTCTTCGACCCCAGTCGGAGCGTTGGGATTGGGAAAAATAATCCCGCCATTTTCCCGCTGGTAATCGACCGCTCTCATCCGAAAATCTTCATCAAGCGGAATCGTCTGATAGCCGATCCGATACAGATTGGCCCAAACATCGTAAAAAGAGTAGGTAATATCGGGAAAAAGAATCGGTCGGTCACTATTAAAAAAGGTCAAAAAAGCCAATGCCAACACATCATCCGAACCCACACCGACAAAAACCTGTTCCTTTTTGACTCCGTGATAATCGGCGAGACCCCCGGTCAGTGCCCCCACATCCGGATCGGGGTATAGCCGCAGTGATGCCCCATTAAGTCTGGTCACCCCTTCCATAACCCCCGGTGCCGGTGGATAGGGACATTCATTGGTATTTAGTTTGATCATCTTTTCCTGCTTCGGTTGCTCCCCCGGAACATAGGGGGTCACCGTCCGTACATATTTTTGCCAGTTCATTGTCGGTCGATCCTCTCTATCATTTCTTGATATTCATCAGCAACCTTATCCATTCCCAAAAGCCGGTAACACTCTACCAGCGCTGTTAGGGGGATGACCCCGCTACATCGAAGACTTAAGCTACTCGTCGTCTCAAAGGCCGCATTATAAAACCATACGATCGCTTCGTGATAATCGCGCCGCTCCTGATAATAATACCCCAGCTCACAGCAGATCTCACTGCTCCCCTCACTGCCCACATCCTTTAAGGCAAATTTAAAAAACTTTGCGTAGTCCTTCCGCAAACGTGCCGCTCTCGCCACTACACATGATGCCTCCTTGATCTGCCCGAGGGTACAGTCGGTATTAACCGCCACTTCTTCAAAATAGGCCTCGGCCGACCGAAAATCTTCATCCAAACCTGACACGAACAATTCCCGTGCATAAAGGTTATTAAGTCGCTTGGATAACTGCTCCTTCTTTTTGATCATCCGCTCAAAAGCCTCAATATCCCGTGCGGTATGGCTCCCCTTCGGCCGGTGGATTATTTCAATGTCACTGTCAAAGATAACCGGTTCCAGACGGACCGTTTCATGGATCGGCTCGACCCACGCAAAGGTCCTTAACCGTTTAAACAGCTTGGGACGCAGCTCCCTGTCATAATTATATATGGTTCCAAAACTAAGCTGGTTGGCATAGAACATCTGCACGATCTCCACCTCCTCGCTTAGCACCTGTTTTAATTCCCTAAAGCGCTGCCGGTTCTCATCATCAAGCACCTCATCGGCATCGGCAGAATATATGTAATCACCGGAGGCCTGGGCAAAAGCAAAGTTCCTGGCCGCCGCAAAATCATGAACCCAGGTAAAATCATATATTTTCTCGGTATATCGGGCGGCTATGGCCTTGGTTCCATCGTTCGAACCGGTATCCACGATAATGATCTCATCCATTAGATCGCAAACCGTATCCAGACACCGCGCCAGAATATCCGCTTCATTTTTAACAATCATACAAAGACTGATGGTAATCATTTTTCTCCCCTGCATATCGCATGGCTCCTTTACCTTTATTTTCTTTCATCCTTGCAAACCAACATTGACTTTTTCTGCCACTTTTAATATATTTATTGTAGCCGTTCAGTACCTTCCTATCATATACAACATATACAAGTAGCTGAACAGTCACTACTTATTCTAATGTATCGACTTGAAAAAATCAACTTTTATAAAGCTTTAATGTTCAAGTAATCTTTATAACGATTTAATTTACAAAGATCTGCTAATAAGGTATATATTGATTTTTACATTAATCTATATTAATAATTAGAAATGGAAGAGATTAAAATGGGAAAAAACAGCCGGATAAATAAAAATCGTCTAAACACCCCGCTACTATTGGTCGAAAGTTTTTTTGCCACCTGGGCACTGATGCTGGCAGGGCGTTTTACTACCGGTAATATTGTCACAGGGATATTCTTTTTCTTTTGTTTTCGGTTCATCCGTCATAGTAAAAATTGCTATAAAACATTGGGGCACACCGTCCCTTCCCCTTCAGTAGCCATACCCGATCATAATGCTCCCTCCCTTTCGGTGGTCTCCTCCATACTCGCTGCTTTGTTCACCCTGTTCTATATGGCGGTCGATGCTCCCCACTATATTGCTGACCTTGAAAACCGTCTGTTTCAGATGATCATCTTGATTGCGGCGGCCAGCGGATACTTTTTCTTATTCTTCCATTTAGCACGCTTCTTCTTTGTAAAAGCGCTTCGTCGCCAACACTGGATGACCATTCTGACCCACCGGTTGACCGATACCAAACCTTTCTTTACCCGGCTTTCATCCTTCTATGAGCGATGGTTGGGGATCATCACCTTTTCAATCTGTTTTCTGGGCTTTCTTCCCTGGTTTCTCTACCTCTATCCGGGGATTCTTACCCCCGACAGTCTGAATCAGTTGGAGCAGGCACTGGGGCAAACGGCATACAGCAATCACCATCCTTTCGTTCATACGATGCTGATCAAGCTGCTTTACCATTGCGGACAGATCTTTACCGACGATCTGACAACAGCGGTTTCCTTTTTCACCGTTTTTCAAATGCTGGTCTTATCATTAACCGCTGCCTATCTGGTCACCACCCTGAAAAAAATGAGTTTTCGGCCAATCGCTTGTTTCCTTGCCACCTTGGCCTATGCCTTTTTGCCCTATAATGCGGTTTATGCTGTCACCATCTGGAAGGATGTCCTTTTTTCCGCTGGCGTCCTACTTTTTTCCACCGCTTTACTGCGGATCTATCTGACCTCAACCGGTCATTTTAGCCGACCGCCATCGACCATCCCAGGGAGGATACCTTTACGCGCCGCCGCTATTATCAGCATCGTCCGAAAAGTAACCCGCCATCATGATATCCTTGTCTACCTCCTTGGCGGCTTAATGATGTGCCTGTTCCGTTCGAACGGCTGGTATGCTTTTCTTGTTTCCCTGCCCTTTTTATTATACTTTTTCCGAAATAAATTTAAAGCTATGCTACCGCTCCACATCGGTCTCCTCCTTGCGGTCATAGTGGTTAAAGGTCCCGTTATGACCGGGCTAAACGTAACCCAACCCGATTTCATTGAAAGCATCTCGGTTCCCCTGCAACAGACCGCCTATGTAGTCTATAATGACCGGACACTTACCGACTCACAAGCACAACAAATCGATGCGGTTATGGACCGCTCACATGTCGCTTCATTATATCATCCGGGTTTTGCTGACAATATTAAGGAACTGGTACGCGCCGGCGATCCGACCTATCTGGATGCCCATCGCAGTGACTACTTTAAGCTGTGGCTATCACTTGGTATATCCTGGCCCGGTGATTATCTGACCGCCTATATCCAACAAACCCACGGTTA
>JAITWD010000069.1 GCA_031285465.1 Lachnospiraceae bacterium | reverse complement strand
AAATTATCAATCTAAAAGTATTATAACAAATTCTCGCGAAAAGTAAATCGAAAGAGTGCCAGAAACAAAAAAAGATTGGATTTATCATAAAAGTTAGAGTGCAAATTGTTTTGATTTTTGGTATCATAAAATATATTAAGGAGGAAGAAAAGTATGGCTATTATGCAAGTTAGTTTTAATGCCCGATCGATTGAACGGTCAACTACCTTTCACGCGGCACTGCCTAATGATATTTTGCCGTATATGACTGAGGGGAACCGGCATTATCGGCGGGCAATGAAGACGTTGTATCTGCTGCATGGTTATGAGGGTAATTCATGGGACTGGCTGACCGGTGCACCGGTGGCGGAGCTGGCGACCAGGTATAATCTGGCGATCATCATGCCATCAGGGGACAACAGCTTTTACGTTGACGGTCGGGGCGATGGAAACGGTTACGGCTCCATGGTGGGCAGTGAGATCGTTGACTATACCAGAAAAATGTGGGGATTGTCGGATAAAAAGGAGGATACCTTCATCGGCGGTCTGTCCATGGGGGGATACGGCGCACTTATTCTGGGTCTTAAATACTCGGAAACCTTTGGTAAAATATTTGGTCTGTCCTCCGCGTTGGTTACCAATTACATAAAAAATATGCAGCCGGGAACCAGAGATATCGCGCACGATTATGATTTCTACGCGCGACTATTTGGTGATCTTACGACATTGGACAAAAGCGAAAGCAATCCGGAGTATCTCGTAAAGCAAAAAATAGCACGGGGGGAGACTATTGCGCCGATCTATCTGGCGTGTGGTGCCGATGATTTTTTTGCAAAGCATAGCCGGGATTTTAAGAGCTTTATGACCGGGCAGGGGGTAGATATCGTGCATCAGGAGAAACCGGGCGATCACAATTGGACATTCTGGCGAGAGTCACTTGAGCCGGCGATCCAGTGGTTGCTTCAGTGAGTGCTGTGATCAATCAATAGAAAATAGGAGGAATCAAAAATGATCGACACATGGAAAGAACAAATGGAACTATTTGTGGACAATACCCATGCTTTTAAAAAGGAATTTGTCCTGCACAACGGCCTTAAGAAGCTGATGGCAGCGCTGCAATATGCACAGGCAGGCAAAGCCATTGATGCGGAGGCCATTCACCAATGCTACGAACTTATCAAAAAGAATACGGGGGTATTTTCTACCTTCCGGGGTGACATGGGATTATGTATTGCAACCATGCTCTCATTATCGCCCGATCCGCAGGGACAGCTTACCAAAACACTAAAAGTCTATGATCAGCTAAAGGCGGTAAAGTTTTACCCATCAGATTATCTGGTGATCGCCGCCTATCAGATTGCGGCAGCGGCCGATCCGGCCGATTATGAGGTGGTGGTCGACCGGACCCGCAAATTTTACGAAGGCATGAAGAAACATCACTTCTTCTATACTGCGGAGGATGACTATATATTTGTGGCGATGCTGGGACTGACCGAACTGGATCCGACCGCGGGAGTGGAGCGGATCGAGCGTCTTTATACCCAACTGGCGGGTGAGTTTTGGGATAAGAACAGTGTCCAGACACTGGCACAGGTCCTGGTTCTTGGTGATTCCAGTGACAGCGTGTCCATGCGGGTCCTGGCGCTTCGTGATGCATTGCGGGAGCAAAAGATCAAGTTGGATAAGACCTATACCTTACCGGTCCTGGGGATCCTGGCACTTATGCCGGTAGAGCTATCCACCATTGTTAATGATCTTGGTGCTGCGCAGGATACCTTGCGGGCGCAGAAAGGATTCGGTGCCCTTTCGCTCTCCACACAGGAACTGCTCGTATTTGCGGCATCGGTGGTTGCGGCCAGCTATGCTGAGAATATTCATGATGGCAACCTGTCGGCAGCAATGCTGACCACCATCAACAATATTATCATCGCCCAGCAGGCGGCGATGGTAGCAATGATTGCCGCAACGGCAGCGACATCGTCGGCAGCATCGTCATGATACCATCATGATAACCGGATTATAAATAACGGCGAATAATTTCATTACACATCGGTATGTATAACATTGGCATGTATAACATTGGCATGTATAAAAGAATAGCCCTTTAGACGAGGGCTATTTTTTATGCCCTTTTTACTCCCCTCCATAATAATTACCAAAACATCTGTCATACTATATGCAACGATGTAAAAGATCATCAAGATCATCATCCAAAATGGTCAGCATAATAAATCAAGATAAAATCAACAATTAATATTACTTAATTGTTGACATCAGCAGGAGGAATCATGTCCAATCTAAATGTTTATCTCAAAGCCGAACAAAATGTAGAGGTAAAAACTGCCGAGGTTTACCTAAAAGACATTGCTAAAATATATGCGTCCGATAGTCATATGGTTAATAAGATCAAGGCCGTCAAGATATATACCTTTTATGCTGGCGGGCCTAAACGGCAGGTCATCAGCATCCTCAAAATCATTGAGCTGATCGAAGCGGCCTGCCCACAGGTAACCATTAACAGTCTGGGTGAAGCCGATGTTCTTCTTGAATGGATCAAGGTGCGTAAGCACAAACAGCCGTTGCAATTCATTAAGATATTTACCGCCGGGGCGGTCAGTTTTTTTGGCACCGCGTTCACTATTATGGCATTCCATAATGACATATCGATCAATAATATTTTTCGCAAGTTTTATGAAATGGTTATGGGTCAGCCAGCCGACGGTTATACCATATTGGAGATATCCTATTCGGTGGGGCTGGCGCTGGGGATCATCGTCTTTTTCAATCATATTGGCGGGCGCAGGATCACTAAGGATCCTACCCCGATCGAAGTGGCAATGAGACATTATGAGGATGATGTAAATAAGGCGTTGATCGCGACGGCCGATCGGGAAGGTGGCTCCATCGATGTGGATTAAGCAGATTTTTTTGGCGCTATGCGGGTTTAGCTTTGGGATAGTATGTTCGGCAGGAGTTTTTACGGTACTGGTGGCAGTGGGGTTGATTCCGCGCTTTGCCGGGAAGTTTCATGTAGCCAAACATATTCTGGTGCTGGAGGAAATGGTGGTATTCGGTACGATCGCGGGTGGCTTGTTAAGTATTTTCCCTCTTTTTAGCGGGCTTGGGGACTGGGTGTTAAGCGGCCGGCTGTTTGGGGGAGCGACGGGGATGATCTGGCAGGTGATCGGTAGTATTATTTGTGGGGCATTTGGGATGTTTGCCGGCATGTTTGTGGGATGTCTGGCGCTGGCGATCGCGGAAATGCTCGATTCGATCCCAATCTTTGCACGACGGACCGGGTTTAGAGAAGGGATAGGGATTGTGATAATGGTGATCGCACTGGGGAAGCTGGGGGGGAGCCTTTTATATTTTTCACAGGCGATGTTTGCCTATTGAGAGGCGATAGGGTGATTTTAGGATGATTAATTTTAATGGCTTGCACAAAAATGGAAAATTTATTACAATATTCATGACACGTTAAAACGGATGACCATTTATAGAGAATTTAATTATAACAATATTCATGATAATTTAAAGAGGTTTTCATTTAAAGAGGTTTTCATCAAAGAGGTTTCAGAGGAAATAATATGCGCACGATGGAATTTAAAATGGAGCGGCAGGGTTTGTTAAGTGAGGGTGATGAGGTAACGGTTACGGAGGGGGTTTTGCCGGGCAGTTATTATTACACGGTGGATCCATCATTGGCGATGTCGGGCAATATTGCCTTCGCGGAGCGTCTGACCGAAAAAGCCGGACGGGTTACGGCCATTGCAGAAAATGAGCGCGGGTTTTATGTGACGGTGGAGTTTCCCTAATGATCTCCGAAGGGCGGCCATAACTTTATGTTGAAAGGTTATGCTGGCAGTTTTAATCGATTTTTGGGATTTTTGAGAATAGTTACCGGAATAATTTTTGAGTAGGAGGAAAGGATAATTATGTTTAAAAAAATTAATACCGATAAGGCACCGGCGGTGATTGGACCGTATTCACAGGCGATCATGGTGGGAGGAATGCTCTATTCATCAGGGCAGATACCGATAATTCCGGCGACGGGAGAGGTGATCGACGGCGATATTAAGGTGCAGGCTACACAGGTGATGGAAAATATCGGAGCCGTTTTGGCGGCGGCCGATGCCAGCTTCAGTCAGGTGGTGAAGACCACCTGTTTTCTAGCCGAGATGGCTGATTTCGCTGCTTTTAACAGCGTCTATGAGCAGTATTTTACCGACAAACCGGCGCGAAGCTGTGTTGCGGTAAAGCAATTACCTAAAAACGTTTTATGCGAAGTCGAGGTAATTGCCTATTTGGGATAATCTGGGTGAAAACCATAAAGCTATTATTGAGACTGTTTTGACCATGAAAGTTTTGACTATAGAAGACGATTGTGACGAAATATACAGTGAGTATTGGTTGACATAACCAGACATAATATACGACATTCGAGGGAACGGATATGAGCAACGCTACTAATAATATTATTTTGATCGGAATGCCCGGTGCGGGGAAAAGCACTGTGGGCGCAGCATTGGCACGCAAAAAAGGCTTCGGATTTATTGATTCCGATGATCTGATCGAGAAGAATTGCGGCAAAAAACTGAATGAGATTATTTTTGAAAGTGGTCAGGATGGCTTTTTAGAGATTGAGAATTTTATTAATGCTACAATGGAGGCGAAGAATAAGGTGATCGCCACCGGTGGCAGTGCCGTTTATGGCAAGGAGGCGATGGAACATTTTGCCAAAATAGGAGATATAGTTTATCTCAAACTTTCATTTAAGCAGATCGCGGCCCGACTAGGTGATCTGGAGCGGCGTGGGGTAGCGCTAAAAGCCGGTCAGACTCTGGAAGATATTTATGCTAAGCGGGAACCCTTATATGAAAAATATGCGCAGATTACGATCGATTGTGAGCGAAAAGATGTTAAAACGATCGTGGCGGAGATTGAGAAGAAGATCCAATAATTTTATGTAAGCTGTAAGTCTAAGCGATTGAGAAGAAGATCCAATAGTTTTGTATAGGGATAAGATAGGGATAAGAGGAAAGCAGGACATGGAAAAGCAATGAAAAGAATGCCAC
>JAITWD010000261.1 GCA_031285465.1 Lachnospiraceae bacterium | reverse complement strand
CGTTACCTGGCACAGAAGGATGAAATTGGTGCCCTTGCCAATAATATCGAAAATATGAAGGCCGGTCTGATCGAAACGGTTTCCGGTATTAAGGGTTCGACCGATACGCTGGGCATGGCCGTTGATTCCACCAATGAAACCCTGACCGTCTTAAATGACCGGATCACCGATGCTTCGGCAGCAACCGAAGAGCTCAGTGCCGGTATGGAAGAAACCGGTGCTTCCGCACAGGAAATGAATGCGACCGCCGCAGAAATTGAACGCGCCGTTGAAACCGTAGCAGAAAAAGCCGAAGAAGGTGCCAACAAGTCAGGTGAGATCCATAACCGTGCTTCTGAACTGGGCAAGAACATTAATGGATCCATTGATAAATCCAATACTATCTTTAATGATATTAAGGTTTCGCTGGAAAAAGCCCTCGAAGATTCCAAGGCGGTTGATGAGATCAATGCCCTTGCTGATGCGATCTTAGGTATCACCAGTCAGACCACTCTATTGGCCCTTAATGCTTCCATCGAAGCGGCAAGAGCAGGAGAGGCGGGAAGAGGTTTCGCCGTAGTTGCGAATGAAATCAGTGCACTGGCAGATAATTCCAAGAATACAGTAACCCAGATCCAAGCCATCACCAAGGTGGTTATGAATGCGGTTAATGCTCTTGCCGGAAGTTCCAGCAATCTACTAAACTTCGTTGCCAATGAGGTAATGAAAGATTACAATGATATGCTGTCGGCAGCCGATTCTTATTCAAACGATGCTGTATATATGAGCGATATGACCAGTGATCTGAGTGCAACCTCGGAGGAGTTATTAGCTTCAGTACAAGTATTGATGCGTGCCATCAGTGAAGTGGCCGCCGCCGCTCAGGAAGGTGCCCGGACGACCACTATTGTGGCTGAGCAGACCACCGATATTTCGGTTAATGCGTCCACGATCGTATCTAATATGAAGGAAACCCAAAATACCTCCAACCAGCTGGTGGGATTGGTTAACAAATTCCGGTTATAAAATTTGGTCGATAATTATTGCTATAGTAATTATGGTTCTGTATGAAACGACATAAAAGATAGTCGTCGCATATAATGAAGTTTACCTTCAAGTTTATCTTACCAAGAGAGAATGGGCAGGTTTCAAAACCTGCTCATTTTTTTTGTCACAACTGGAAGTAAATGGTGAAATGTACAAGATATACAAATTTTACTTAAAATCAAGGAAAAAAGGACCGAAGTGGTCAATATACGTGAAAAGTTATCCACATATAAATTGGCTACCAAACGATGTATTCATAGTTATACACGGATTTATCCACAATATCCACCGAAATTAACCGTATTTATCAGCTTAACCTTTAACCCGAATTGGAACAAACGTTTTGGTTGCTTTTAATGAAAATGAGAAAATCACAAAATAAGCTTAAAGAAATATTGACTTTTACATAGTAAAAATATAAAAGCTTAATCGGGCAATTGTTGCACAATGGAGGATAATTATGGTATAATGTCGGTAGACATTATACCTGCGCCGAGCGAAGCGAGTGTGCAATATTATCATATGAGCTTGCGAATATGGTATAATGTCGGTAGCATTTAGTTCCATCACTTAGTAGTTATGACATGATGAAAGGGATGATAAAACATGAATATTATTATCAGTGGCAAAAATATTGAGATCACACCCGGACTGCGTAGCGCAGTAACGGACAAGATTGGCAAGCTGGAGAAGTATTTTAAGCCGGATACCGAAGTACACGTAACCCTTAGTGTTGAAAAGGACCGGCAGAAGATTGAGGTTACCATCCCGGTTAAGGGGAATATTATCCGCTCAGAGCAGGTCAGCAGTGATATGTATGTGTCGATCGATCTGGTGGAAGAGATCATTGAACGGCAGTTGAAGAAGTATAAGAATAAGTTAGTGGATCAAAAGCAAGCCAGCACCGTTTTCCGGCAGGATTTTATTGACAAAGATTTTATTGATGAGGAAGAGATCAATATTACCCGCTCCAAGAAATTTGATATTAAGCCGATGTATCCGGAAGATGCCTGTATCCAGATGGAACTGTTGGGACATAATTTCTTTATTTTCTGTAATGCCGAGACCAATCAGGTTAATGTGGTGTACAAGAGAAAAGGAAGTACCTATGGGTTGATCGAACCGGAGGCGTAATGGTATCTGGTGTTTGTGCGACCGACCGCGACATGACTAAAATCTAAAAATTATAAAAGACCGTTCTCGTAATTGAGATGCGGTCTTTTTTATGCGCACAGCTTCTGGACCTCAATCGGTGTGAAAGGTTATCTGATAACAATAAAAATCGACATCGTACATAAAGGCTTCGCCGCAACGTGTAAAACCGTTGCTTTCATATAATGCCAAAGCGGCAGGATTAGTTTTGCTGACCAACATAATTATGCCGTCATGACCGCGATGTCTGGCGGTCGTCATTACCTCTTTGAGGATAAATGTCCCAATCCCGCTATTTTGCATTGGGGGGATAACGCCAATCCGTGCTAACTGGCATGGTCGCTTAGGGAGCCACTCCAGATGGGCTAGATCATCGGCAGGTTCGGTAGAAGCAACGGCGATTATCTGCCGATCGTCTCTTAAGATAAAGAGTGACTTGGCGCTAACATCGCTATGAGCAGTGTCGATAGTGGGGTAATTAAGATCCCATGTACAGCCGGGTGTTCCGATAAGACGGTGGTAGATACTGACAATTTCAGGAATGTCACCTTCACAGGCGGTCATAAAATGATAGGAGCTCATAATAATTATCCATGCCTTTCCGGTGCCTGCAAACGTTAGGGAAACGCTTATAAAAGCGTTTCCCGCGCCGGATTTGCGGCACGAAGTGCCAATTTCCCTTGCAAATCCGTGCGCATCCCGCGGAGCGTCTAAGGAAACACTGCTTTAATCAGTGT
>JAITWD010000251.1 GCA_031285465.1 Lachnospiraceae bacterium | reverse complement strand
GATCAGCATGATCAGCCGTAACCCCATAAAAACCGCCTTCTCGATCCCCTCCCAGGTAATGGTCAGTCGCCATACGGTAACTAACGGTTCCCCCGGGGTCATAAAAAGATTAAAGACCACGGCAAAGACCAGGAGAAATATGATCGCCTTCATCCCCCGCATCATAAACTTAAACGGCACCCGTGATAACCGGATAACACAAAGCAGTGCGATGCCGCCCAACAGGTAACCGCCAAAATCCCGTACCAGAAATAGTGACACGATAAATACCAGCGTCGTGACCAGCTTAACCCGCGAATCCAGCCGATGAATGACCGAATCGGTTTGATAATATTGTCCTAAAGTAATATCTCTTAACATGTATTTATATATACTCCTTCATCGCAATGCCACTAAAATGCTATCCCGCGCCGCTTCAATGCTTAATGCCGACCGGTCCACCGCAAGGCCGCTTTGATGTAATGCTTCCATGATATAGGTGATCTGCGGGGCACCGAGACCAATCGCCTCCAATTCCCGAAAATGACCAAATACCGCCGACGGATGATCATCATATGCCACCCCGCCTTTGTTCATCACAATAATCCGCTCGACGTGCCGTGCCACCTCTTCCATACTGTGCGAAACCAAGATGACCGTCATCCCCGTTTCGATACGCAACCGTGCGATCAACTCAAGGATCTCTTCTTTACCGCGCGGATCCAATCCGGCGGTCGGCTCATCCAGGATCAGTACCTGCGGTTTCATTGCCAGTACTCCGGCAATGGCAACCCGACGCTTTTGTCCGCCTGACAGATCAAAAGGCGACTGATAAAAATACTCCTCGGTGATCCCAACCTGCTTTAATGCGTTAAAAGCGCGTAGCTCCACTTCCAGCCGTTCCAACCCTAAGTTATTGGGGCCAAAACAAACATCACTATAAACATCGACCTCAAAAAGCTGATGCTCAGGATATTGAAAAACCAACCCGACCCGACTGCGTAGTTGCTTTTTATTATAACCGCTATCATGAATATCCTCACCATTAAAATAAATACTACCCGATGTCGGTTTAAGCAAACCATTCAGGTGTTGGATCAGGGTCGACTTACCCGAGCCGGTGTGCCCGATCAAACCGACATATTGTCCATCCGGGATAACCAGATTAATGTCGGCGAGCGCTACCGAAGCCATCGCCGTACCCTCGTCATAGATATGATGCACATGATCTAAAATAATTGACATACTTATACTTTACTCCCGTTAATGATTTCTGCCCATCCTCCCACTACCGGTTAGGGCGGCCACCAGCTCTTCGGTGGTAAGGACCGCTTCCGGCAGGTGGCCGATGCCACTCTTTTTAAGTTCATGTGCCAAAAGGGTCACCTGAGGAACATCCAGATGTAGTGCCTTTAGTTCATCGACCCGTGAAAATATCTGGCGGGGGGTACCGGTCATAGCGATCGCGCCCCGATCCATTACGAAAACTCGATCGGCATTAATAATCTCTTCCATATAATGGGTGATCAGCACCACGGTAATCCCTTCAGAGCGGTTGAGTCCGGTGACAGCACCGATGACCTCCTTGCGTCCGGTAGGATCGAGCATCGCGGTCGGTTCGTCCAGGATAATACATTTAGGGCGCATCGCCAATACTCCGGCAATCGATATCCGTTGCTTTTGTCCGCCCGACAGGCGATTGGGGGATTTCTTACGATATTCATACATCCCGACCGTTTTAAGACTCTCCTCCACCCGCTGCCATATCTCTTTAGTCGGAACACCGATATTCTCCGGTCCAAAGCCGACATCCTCTTCCACCACCTGTCCGATGATCTGGTTGTCGGGATTTTGAAAGACCATTCCCGCCTTCTGGCGGATTTCCCAGAGATATTCTTCATCAGTCGTCTCCTTGCCATCGACCCATACCACCCCCTCGGTAGGATAGAGGATGGCATTCATATGTTTGGCAAGGGTGGATTTGCCGGAACCGTTATGTCCGAGAATGGCAATAAATTCACCCGGCTCGATCGCCAGCTCGACATTGTCAACGGCACGGGTTATTCCTTCGACATTACCTTCATCGTCGCGACGGATATATTCAAAAGCAAGCTGCTTTGTTTCGATTATGGACATTGTTGCTCCTTACATACTTGGACATAATGTGAGCGATCAAAGATTGCTCACACTTGAATAGTTGGCGATAGTGCCTGTTTTTTATTGTACTCGAAATGAAAATTAAATACAAGTGGGGGTTGATTTTGTAAGGCGTGATGATTATTATTATTGAAGGGGATGGGAGGAAAAAGAGATGGACATGAAGAAATTACTTAAGCCGGTGTTGGCTATCGTACTTATTATTTTGATCAGCAGTGTGCTTGCACGTTTATTGACCGATGGTGAAAGCCTGGCCGAGTATGCCCGCAATAATCCGGAGCTGGCCTATGCGACTCCGGCGACGACGGTTGATCCAGGTGCGGCCACTTCAGAAGAAGACGACATGACGGCGTCAGCTACTGCGCCGTCAACCACTCCGGCGGTGCTGTCTGCCCCCTCCCCCTCACCTACCGCATTACCGGTCCTGTCCATGCAGACCCCCTCACCGGACAGTCGCGAGGTCTATCAGACCGACTTTTATCAGGAGGCGCTGAGTGACCGGCTGATCTCCTATATAACCGGCATCTCCTATCCGATGTTGTCCTCCGATGCCGAAGTTATCGGTAACCCCATCGATCCGGTTGATCCCGCCACTTCGACCGCTCCTGCCACTACAACCGCTCCCGCTACTTCATCCGATTCCATCGCATCTGCTAATGGCGATCGGCTGCCGGTCTTTAATTTTGTCAATGATGCCGACGCAATTGCCGTTGCCTATGAGGATTTACGTTTCCTCAATGTTCTTTACTATGATTTTGACGGTGTGGTCCAAACCGGAGAACTTATCTGCAATAAAGCGATCGCCAACGATCTGCTGGAGATATTTTATGAACTCTATTGCAATGAATATCCGATCGAGCGGATCCGGTTGATCGAAGAGTATCACGGTGACGATACCCTTTCCATGACCGATAACAATACCTCCTGCTTTAATTATCGGGTGGTCGACGGGAGTAGTAGCCTTTCCAAGCACGCGTTAGGGTTGGCACTTGATATCAATCCCTTTTACAATCCCTATGTGGTCGATCAGCCCGACGGCTCGCTCTATATCTCACCTAAGGGCAGCGAGGGATACGTTGACCGCAGTGCTGATTTCCCCCATAAAATTGATGATGTCGATCTATGTTATAAGCTCTTTATCGAGCACGGTTTCACTTGGGGCGGTAACTGGAATACCCCTAAGGATTATCAACATTTTCAAAAAGCCCTTTAATATTGCTCCCCTACCTGCTCTCCGCAAGATAGGTCCCCACCCGATTCTCAATCACATCGGTCGCCTCCAAAGCCGTCCGATCACCACTAAAGTAACCTGCCGACTCCTCCGCAATGATCCGCTCGATCTGCTCATCAAAGTCCGCTCTTCGATCAACACTATCGATCAGATCACGGTACATCTGCGCCTCCTTCTCACCTACCGGAAGCATTTCCATCTGGATCGTACCATAAGACAACAAGCCATTGCTATTTTCCTCCATGGCACGTTCAAGCCGCGTCTCCATAACACTGCGCCGGACCGGTATATTGAACATCATCGGACTATCCTGCACCTTCTCGGTCAGCATACTGCTGATAAAGTCCCATGCCTCCGCTTTAAGCTCACTGTTACTATTGATACCAAAAAGCATGTTGCTATCCACCAGTGTACCACTGCCGGCCGCGCCCGGATATCCCACATAGCTGATCGGCTCACCATAAAGAGTACTGTACATCTGATAATTATGTGGTGAATTAACCTGGGTGTTAAACAAAAATATCCTGCCATCGGAGGCTCGCTCCATTATTTGCTCCTCATTCATACCCCCGTTATATTCGGCATCGGGTGTAAACGGCTTGGCATACTCTAACATCTGGATCATCAATTCCCGATCGAGTGCCCCACTGGCAGGATCGATCAGTTGCTGTCCGCTACCCACCAGGCATATATGGAGTACCCCCGCCTGGGTTGAATTGTCAAAGATGGTACTGTTCGCCTGATGGCGTGCGGTAAAGTCCATCAATTCTTCCATCGTCCAGGATGTCCGTCCGTCCAGAAGGGATCCCTGTCCCATCAGGGTTACTATTTGATAGGATATCGGCAAACCGAAGAGTTGACCGTCGGTTTCATAAGCACGAAGGACATTCTCCTGCAGGTCGGCCATACTGACCGTTTCATCCTGTAAAAGGTAGGGATACATATCCTCCAAAACCCCCAGACCGATATAGCTGTCAAGGGAATAACCGATGGGCAACAGCATAACATCGGGGGCATTGCCCGCCACAATATCGGCATTTAGCTGCACTACTCCCGCCTGGATATCCTCAGCACCGTATTCGACAATTTCAATTTGACAATCCTCATTATTTTTGTTGAAATCGACCACCGCCTCGCGAACCATGCCGTCGATCAAAAAGGAGAGACCACCGACGGTCATCGTGGTGCTTTCCGACTGTTCGGCCGCCTGTGCGGCGGCTTCTTCCGCCGTCATCGGTCGGATAAGTGATAATTCCACCTGCTCTTTTTCCCCCTGATAGCTTTTGCCTACCCACAGCATCCGTCCGTCACTAAGGG
>JAITWD010000100.1 GCA_031285465.1 Lachnospiraceae bacterium | reverse complement strand
GACATGTCGAGGTTTCTTAATGTATTCTCATGGGGAGCGGAGCGATAGTTAATCGTAATGAGGATTATTTGGGGATCATGGAAAAAGTACGGATTAAATTTACCGAGAGGAGAGAGCATGAGAGATAAAGGTCATATGAATGATACTAATGATACGACCAAGTTTAAGCCTGCGCCGGGAAAGAAGTATATCTGCATCCAGACGATCATAGTCGTGTCAGGCATCATTTTATTGCTGATCAGCAGTACTGGAAAATATATCCGGTCTCAGTCGGAAAACACAACCAAGGCACTGTTTGGTGAAGTGTTAACCCACGAGGTACTGTCAAAAGAAGCATTATCGCAAAAGCAATTGCTTCACAAAGAGGTGAAGCGGCTTACCGATATTACTACCCATTTGGCAGCAATGGATGGGGTCATCGCTGATAATAAAGCGCAGTTAGCCGGTGTGTTGAGTGCGACAGATGAAACTAGTGATCGATCGGATGAACAGTTTTCCGCGATCAGGGATCAGGTGGAAGTAAGCGTGAGCGATCTGATCAAACGGATGGAGGATCTTCAGACGCAGATTGAGGATACCGGACAGTCGGTGGTGGTTTTGTTGGAGGGGATGGTAGTTCAGGATGAAAACCGCCAGCTAGAGTTGCAGGGAAAATTTGCTTCGGTGGAGAGCGGTCTTGATCAAATCGGTTCCGACATTAGCAAAGCAAAAACGGAGATAAAAAGTCTGATCGCCAAGATAAACACCGAATTGAGTACCGAACTGAAAGAAGCACTTAATGAAGTCATCATGGCAATCACCGAGCTGGAAAGCGGTTTGTTAAGTGATTCGGCACAAAATCTTGCCAATATAAGCGAAAACATGCAGAGTATCGGCGACCAGATCAATGTGGAGGTAGATACCGCAGGTAGCGAAATAATTTCAGCGGTCGGCGTTAGTATTTCGGGATTGGCAACCCAGTTGACCACCGACCTGACCGGACTTAACGGTCAGATCGGACAGCTTGAGAGTGCGATATTGGCCAATCTTAATACCATTTCCACCGCAATCGACGAAAATGATCAGGCGCAGCAGTTAAAATATGACAACCTGTTAAACGAGATCAAAGCAGAAATACAACCGGTTTTTCAGCGTGTGAGTGATGGCAAGAAGCTCCTGGCATCCACATTACTCACAAAAGGGATCACCATCAATAAGGATGCCACCTTCGCCCAATTTGCCACCGCCATTTTAAATATCCCGCAATCGCTTGTGATCGGGGTGGAAGAAATACCGGGAACGGTATCGTATGATCACCATTATCACCTTGACGGTTCCGGCGGTGAGCCCCATCTGGATAATAACAGCACTGCGGGTGGGTGTTACACCGTTCCGGTTTATCATGCCCATACCAGCGCCTGCTATCGGACGGTATATTATCATGTGCACAGCGGCAGTTGCCCCGGTCATTCGATGTGGGTGGATTGGGTGAGTGCCCCCTATTGGGGGTGGAGTTACGACTGTAATAATAGTCCCAATAATGCATCCCGTCAGGAATCCAACTGTACGAAGAGCGGTAGCACGATTGACGCTTACCGGATTGATTGTGGCTTTACCGATGGTCAGATCATCGGAGCTCATATCGTTTATGCACAAGGTAGTAGCCTGCTTAGAGGTGAAGCCTTACCGAGTGGAGCGAAAACGGTGGCGGATGATGCAGAGATTTTGGCAGGAGCGGATCATTTGAAAGAACTGGATGTTTTGAACGATTTGGCTAAACCGGATGATTTGAATGATTTGGCGGAATCGGAAGATTTGGACCGATCAGAAAGTCCAGGTGAGCCGGAAAATTCCGACCAACCGGATCAACCAGGGGGTGGGCAAAGGGGAGATGGGACGGAGTCACCTGGTGGCTTGGAGGGGAAAGAAGCATCAGGTGATGAGAACCCTGTGGCGGTGGTATCGGGTAATGAATTAGCATTGTCCCCTTAAATCCAAAGTGTAACTACGGAAAAAATAATTTAGAGCTGGTATTGAAAAAATATGAGGACACGAAAAGGGATCAGAGATCAAAAGAGAGTGAGGATCAAAATGCAACAGACACCGGGTGACTCAATATGGGGAAAAGTAAATCAGTGCGTGGAGGTTGCCATAGAAATATTTTATCTATGGGGCGAACGGGGTAAAGGACTGGCAGTATCAAAAGAGTATGCGGAGAAAAATCTATCGGCACAAACGGTAGCCGCCGGTAAAGAGGAGGACGGCAGGTTATATTATGAGATTGGCGATACCATTGATGCTCCTTTAATGGAGATTTTGGGAAAACTTGATCTGACCAAGAAGGTTTTTGTGCCTGGGGAGGTCCAGGAGCAGATGAGGTTAAGGCAGGAAGAGAGTGACCGGTACGACCGCGAGTATGGCGGAGGACTGGTCAGTGATTATCAAGAAAAATATGAAAGCGACAGCGGATACGATAGTGATTCGGTAGGTTATTACGAAGAAAAATATGAGGACGATTATAGTGAACAGGTATCGTTAGGAATGGAGTGGTAAAAGAAGGATGATGAGACTCATTTATTTGTTATACCCCATTGAGGGGCCTACGGCTGTAAAACAGAAAGTGATCAACCAATATTATGAAAATATTTGTGCCACTAGTAATATCCCAGTCCTGCCCCACCATTATGATAAACATATTGATAATGGTACATATTTAAGTGATGATATTCATTCGATAAAAATAAATTTGGCACTCTTACAAAAGTGTGATGAAGTATGGATCATGGGTAGTGATGTCAAACCAGAAATGAGAATGGTAATCGATCAAGCAAAGGCAAATGGTATTCCGGTCTTTATAGTTAAAAAACCACTTGATATTAGTTCGTATCCGGTCAGTACTGATCATAATGGTCTTTTGGGGCAACATTCTTGTATTGAAGGAAGTAATGAACAGAATTATGAAAATCAGATATTGGTT
>JAITWD010000088.1 GCA_031285465.1 Lachnospiraceae bacterium | reverse complement strand
GCCAGGTCGAGGTGATCAACGAAGAGGCAACCAATGTTTAGCGTAAACGGGCGTCCGGTCGTTGTTGAACGGTTTCCCGACAAAACTCCCCGACTTAATATAAAGGTTGAGGATCGGAGCGTGATCCTTGAGTGGATATACGAAGAAGATGAAGAGATGTTGTTGTATTTTATCACCCGCCATTTGCGTGAACGTTTTGGGGTTAATGAGTTAATCTTGCGGATGCCCTATCTCCCTCATGCCCGCATGGACCGGGTCAAACACCAGGATGAAGTTTTTACCCTGAAATATTTTTGTGATTTTATCAATGATCTGCACTTTGATCGTGTACTGGTTCGGGATGCTCACTCCAATGTGTCGCTTGGTCTGCTTAACAATGTGATTGCTGAGCCGATTGCTGAGAATATCATTGGTCTGATTGGGAGGTTATTAGACAAGAAGAGCGACATAGTCTTTTACCCTGACGAAGGTAGTTGCAAACGGTACAGTGAAATGATCAGCTTTCCTTGTGCATTTGGTCTTAAGGAACGGGATTGGCAGACCGGTCAGATATTAAACCTATCGGTGCAGGGGGTAATCCCGCCTAAGCCTTTTAAGGTGTTGATCATTGATGATATTTCCAGCTACGGCGGGACCTTTCTCCATGCGGCCCGCAAATTAAAGGAGTTGGGCGCAACGCAGATATATCTATATGTTACTCACTGCGAGCATTCAATTTTAAGTGGTGAGTTGATCGATAGTGGCTTATTAGAAAAGATTTATACCACTGAAAGTATTTTTACGGCAGACCATCGAATGATAGAAGTGATTGGAGGAAGTGGCAATGAGAAGAATTAACCCGCTGTTATTACTCGATTATTATAAAACAACCCATAATGAACAGTACCCCGACGGGATCACGAAGATTGTTTCCTACTACACCCCGCGGAGGTCCCGCTTAAAGGATGATGAACATCTGGTAATGTTTGGATTGCAGGCATTTATAAAAGAATATCTGATCAATTCGTTTAAAGAGGACTTTTTTGATCGCGATAAGGAGGAGGTATTAAACGAATACCGCCGGGTGATCGATCATACGCTGGGCAAGCAGATTGTAAACTACGAAAAAATTGGCAGGCTTCATGATCTTGGTTACTTGCCAATTGCTATTAAGGCGTTGGCAGAAGGAACCCGTGTTCCGGTTAAAGTACCCATGTTTGAGATAACCAACACCCATCCGGAATTTGCCTGGCTGGTCAATACGCTGGAGACGGCCATCAGTTGCTCACTGTGGCATCCGCAAATTTCTGCTAATGTTGGATTCCGCTATCGACAGATTGTGGATCGTTACTATGACATCAGTGTGGAGGCGGATGTACCACGGAACCGGGCGCTGGGTGATTTCAGTATGCGTGGTCAGGAAAGCTGTGAAAGTGCGGTAAAATCAAGTGCCGGCTTTTGCCTCTCCTTTTTGAATACGGCTACCGTACCGACCATTCTTTTCCTGGAGGACTACTATCAATGTGACTGTACGCAGGAGCCGGTTGCCTTCGGTGCTATTTCCACCGAGCACTCGGTAATGAACAGTAATTATGCGGTGGACGGTGATGAGATGACGATGGTCAAACGCCTGCTGGGTGAGATTTATCCACAAAATGGTTTTAGTATGGTTTCTGATAGTTATGATTATTGGAATATGGTCGATCGGATCATCCCTGAGTGCAAGGAAGAAATTTTGAAGCATGGCGGATATATCGGGATCAGGGGAGACAGTGGTGATCCGGTCGAAATTACGACCCAAACGGTGGAGCGATTGTGGGAGACCTTTGGTGGAACGGTCAATTCGAAGGGTTATAAGGTACTGGATACACATATTAAGGTAATATATGGGGATAGTATTACTCCACAGCGTGCGGAGAAAATATATCAAATCTTGATAGAAAAGGGATTTGCCAGTAATAATGTATTACTGGGAGTCGGCAGTTTTTCGATGCAATGTCTGGAAGAGGACGGCAAACTTTTGCCTTATACACGCGATACCTATGGGATAGCCATAAAAGCAACCTATTGTGAGGTAAACGGCCAGCCGATCCAGATATTCAAAGATCCAAAAACCGATACCGGTAATTTTAAAAAGTCACAACGGGGTATGTGCGTGGTCTATCGTGACCAGGCAGGCCGTTTGGATTATAAGGATGGATATGACAGTATTACCGCAGCGGCGGTGAGCGATAATTTGTTGGAGACGGTGTTTTGTGACGGCAGCATGATGATCGATCAGTCATTAGCAGAAATAAGGAACCGCCTGCATGAAGGGAGATTTTGATGAATAAGGATAAAGTATTTGACGCAAAAAGAGTTAAGGATGAGCTGATCACTTGGATCAGAGAATATTTTAACGCCAACGCGTCGCCGGCCACCAAGGCGGTCATTGGTATTAGTGGTGGCAAGGACAGCTCTATCGTGGCCGCCCTTTGTTGTGAAGCCCTGGGGAGCGAACGGGTCTATGGCGTTTTGATGCCCCAGGGGGGGCAGGAGGATATTGGGGTGTCATATGAGTTGTGTGCTACGTTAGGTATTGAATATGTAGAGATCAATATTCAGATGCCAGTTCAGAATATCTATGATGAAATAGAAAAAAGTGGTCTGGTTCTTAATAGCATCGCGACAGTGAATACACCGGCCCGGGTCAGGATGACCACCCTTTATGCGATTTCGGCGGTAGTGGGGGGCAGGGTGGCCAATACCAGTAATCTCAGCGAGGACTGGGTGGGATATGCAACCAAATATGGTGATACGGCAGGGGATTTCAGTCCACTATCCCATTTGACGGTGACCGAGATCAAAGCGATCGGTCAAGAATTAGGATTAGCGGCGATGTTTGTGGAAAAGACACCGATCGACGGCCTTAGTGGGAAGACCGATGAGGATAATCTGGGCTTTAGCTATGCAGTGCTGGATCGGTATATCCGCGAACAGGTGTGCGAAGATGAGCAGGTTAAGGAGCGGATAGATCGACTGTATCGTTTAAACCGGCATAAGCTGGTGTTGATGCCGGCTTTTAAACCATATCTCTCTTAAAACGGAAAAACTGCCATAACGATGTCCAGCCAATCCGTATTATTTTGAAAAGGTTTATTGAGTTGATCCCGCCTTGTCGTGGTTTAAAGCTAATGGACCGGAAAGTGATGTTTTCGTTGTAAAATACAAAATAGGTGGTCAGCATAATATTAGTTAAGCTATAGTTGGAATTAAGGCGGTGCAGATATTTTGACACAATATCGGTGCGCATTAGCCGAAAGGGGGCATTAGCATCAGGGACTTTTACTCCAAAAATGAGACGAAGAAGTAAACAGACAATGTTTTCGACCACAGCGCGACTTTTTCCATCTCCCCGAACCGGGCGGTAACCCATTACTGCTGAGTACTTTGAACGCACTTTCCAAAAAGCATCAAATTCTTTAGGGTTTGTCTGACCATCAGAATCGGTCTGAAAAATAAAGTCGGCGTTATTTTTTATTGCATGATCATATAGGGCTATTAATTTAGGACCATGCTGTTTCAATGTATTATCTAAAATTTCCAATCGAGGTAATTGGGTTTGCAATTTTTGTAAAATGGAGTGTGTCTTATCACTGCTACCGCTATCGGCAACGACCAATCTTGATTGGTCGGCTTTACCATCTAGGAGGTGGTACCATTCGCGTACCACCTTTTCTAGGTTTTTCTCTTCGTTGTATGCCGGGATTACAATGTATAAAGAATCCATTTTTATCTCCATTCAAGAAAGTTTTGTTTAATTATTTGAATTAGTATATAGCGTCGGTATTGGCTATATTGTAGATAATAATCAAACAATGAATACATACTACAGTATTTTTCCTGTAGCTACAAGGACTAAGTTACCAGTAATTATTAAAAGACTACCAAATAAGACAAGGCAGGTTGTTATAGATTGAAATAATATCCAAAATATGGGAATAAATTATGCTGAAAAAGCTATTATATAAAAGATTACAGACAAGATTACATAAAAGATCAAATAAAAAATAAAACAGTTGTTGAAATTAAGATAAAAAGTGTTATATTATATATTAGAACTTTGAGACGACATCGTTAATTTGTGATACAGTTAAATGTCCTATACTTGATTTAAGCTGTTACAAAGGGAGAAAGCAAAGCTATGAAATACAAATATAAGACCCGGAACACCTGCGCTAGTACCATTGAATTAGAACTGGAAGGTGACATAGTCCGCAATATTAGGTTTAACGGTGGTTGCGACGGCAACCTTAAGGCTATTCCGTTATTGGTTGACGGTTGGAGTGTGGATGCAATTGAAGAGAAGTGTAAGGGTATTACCTGTGGACCGCGGTCGACCTCCTGTGCCGATCAGCTTGCCTGTGCCGTCCGTAAAGCCTATGAGGAATCACAAAAAAACCAATGAATGCCATTATCAAGAATGTCTTATCCAAATTCAATAACAAAAAGAATCGAGAACCCAAATGTCCGAACAATACGATCACTTAAAATTAGAAAATCAATTATGTTTTCCACTGTATGCTGCCGCTAAAGAGGTGGTTCATCGCTATAAACCATTTTTAGAGGAGTTTGACCTCACCTATACTCAATATATCGCGATGATGGTTTTATGGGATAAGAAACAGATCAATGTTAAGGAATTAGGGAAGGCCCTTTACTTGGATTCGGGAACCTTGACCCCATTGCTTAAAAAACTGGAGGCTAAGAACTATGTTACCCGTAATCGAGATAAAAATGATGAACGAAATCTGGAGGTTACCCTAACCCAAGCTGGTGAACAGCTAAAAGAGCAGATTAGGACGATACCGCAGCAGGTTAGGCAGTGTATTGACCTAAGCTCAGAGGAGGCCAGGACCTTGTATCGATTATTATATAAATTATTAGATGATACTACAAACGTTAAAGCATAACCAATAAAATCAGGGGCAATCGGGTCCAAAAATGGCATTACCCGATTGCCCCCTTGTACTTAGACCATCTTATTTCCCGACAGCCCCTGTGTAAGTTTAGGCGATACTTATTTTTGTTGAGGTGTTTACGGGCGTTTTTTTGGGAAGTGTAATCGTTAAAAGTCCATTGTCAAGTTTGGCACTTATATTATCGAAGGCACCATCGCCGAGGCGGATGGTCCTGCTCGCTGAAGCAACTCGTCGCTCACGATGTAAATAATGTTCCTTTTCATCGGTTGCTTGTGTGGCTGTTTTGACCGAGATGGTCAAACGATCCTTGGTCAGATCTAAGTCGATATCTTCTCGTTCAACTCCGGGAAGCTCGGCCTCAATGATGTAGTTCGCATCTTTTTCCTTGACATCCAATTTAAAGCTATCGGACACAGAATTGGATCCTGCCAATCCGCTGTTACTAAAAAAGTCGTCGATCATATTGTAAATAGTGCCAGCGCTTAAATTATCCAGTTCATTGCTCCTTCTGTTAAATGGTATTAATCCGGTCATATTTTAGTCTCCTTTACTTTGTGTTTTTTCGTTACTAGCACTCGACCTAGGTGAGTGCTAAAGTCTATATTTATTTTATATCACACCAGCGCATATTTGTCACTACCCTTTACTTTTATTTTATAATTGTTTAAAATTTGTTTATTTTTTTTGCGCTTATATTTTTAAGTCGTCCTCATATAATATGATAATGAAAGTTAAAGGAACCAGCCAATTGAACCAACACTACCCTTTTGTAAATACGCCACTGCCTTATGGCTATGATGCCCTTGAGCCTTATATTGATGGGCGAACCATGCAGCTACATCATGATCGTCACCTGGAGACCTATATCAATAACCTTAATGCCATTCTTATTAATTATAAAGAATTACACGACTTAAGTTTGGAAGAATTGATTGGTAAAGCGCTGTTCTATCCTCCGGAAATTAAAAATCCTATTATTAATAATGCCGGCGGGGTCTATAATCACCAGTTTTACTTTAATGCCATTCATCCGCTGTCTACCATGGACGGTGAGAAGAATATGCCGGTTGGGGAATTGTCGCAAGGGATCGATCAGGTTTTCGGTAGTGTGGAGCAATTTAAACACCAACTCACCAAAGCAGCACTATCGGTTTTTGGTTCCGGTTATGCCTGGCTCATTGCCGGTGCCGGTGGACGCTTGACCATTGTCACGACACCCAACCAAAATACGCCTCAACTGGCGCGCTATGCTCCCATCCTGAACGTGGATGTCTGGGAACATGCCTATTACTTAAAGCATGCCAATCGCAGGGCGGATTATCTGACCGATTGGTTCCAGCTGATCAATTGGAAAGAAGCCAATCAAAAATTTATCGATGGCGTTTTATAGTTTCTTTAGTATTACTGGTAAAAAAGCACTATTCAGAAAGTCTCTATGTATGATACAATAACAAGAATGACCGAAAATTCAGACAATAATAAATGCCCAAAGTAAAAATAAAGGGATAAAAATCAATCAGAAATGATGCATGATAGACAGCAGATGGAGCGAACATGAAAAACCAAGCGCTTAAGATAGCGGAAGACACAAAACTACCAATTTATGCCATAGCCTGCGCATTGCTGGCCTTATTTTTTGAATATTGTGTTATCTATATCAGCAGCGGTCGTCTGATGCTACTATTTCATTCACCGCTGCAGATTGGTCGTGGCGTCAGTGCCATTGATATGATCGAATCATTACTTGTACTAGCAATTCCGATTTCTATGGCTATTCTTATCCTTCTTTATGCTAAGAAAAATCTCCTCCTGCTTTCCTTGCCTATTATGGTCTATATACTAAGAGTATTAGTGAAAACCGGCTATTTAATTCTATATGAAGGCGCTCTGACGCTTAAAGAGACATGGGTAGATCTTTTGGTTTATCTGCTTTTATTGTTGGTCTTTGGTTTGACCGTTTGGGGCAAGATTCCCAGTGGCTGGTGGTTGACCGCAGTCTGTGGGGCATTTATTGTGATGGAAATGCTAAAACTATTGGTTCCGGCGATAATTAATGATGCGATTGGTATGAGCAGTATCTATTTATCGACCTTTTTATCGACGGTTTTTTTCTTTATGGGGTATGGTATAATTGGAATGGCTATGGTGAGAAGGGAAGTGCTTTGTGATGGGAAGAAAGAATATTGATGAAGAGGTAAATACATATAACGATCAAAAGGTCGCCAGACTGAATAAATCAACCATTCGGATAATTTTCCTTCTTGTATTGATACTAATCCTTGTTGTGGTAGCATATGCGATTATTAATAGTGGGCAATCCCAAGCACTATTTCCTAATGAGCAGGTGCAGGCAGTCATCTCGGAGGCGGTCACGGTTGATATGGAGGAGACAACGGGCAGTGCACCCATAAACAGTGAGAAGGATATCAATGGTGATGAATCGGGAATATCAACCGGGTCTGATGCCGATGAAGCTACTCCGGCAGAAATTGCCGATAGGACGATCGGTGCACTTGATGACCAGGAAGACCCCCAAACCGGTGGGATGACCGGTGCCGGGGCGGGACAGGCCGCCAGTGTAGATGTCAGTACCATCGATAACGGTGAAATTAATGATGAGACCATTGGCATTGATGTCTCAAAATATCAAGGCACGATAGATTGGGCTAAGGTGAAGGAGGCCGGTGTAGATTTTGCGATGATCCGCGTTGGTTATCGGACCAAGGTGGGCGGGGTCATGATCGAAGATCCTACTGCGCGTTATAATATGCAGGAAGCACAGGCTAACGGTATCAAAATTGGCGCATACTTCTTTTCTGCGGCGGTTAACGAAGCGGAAGCGGTTGAAGAGGCACAATTTACCGCCGATATTATCGCCCAATATCCAATAACCTATCCGGTTGCTTACAACTGTGAAGACTTTCAATCGGCCGATAGTCGCCAATATGGTATGGACAATATCGCGCGCACTAATCTAGCCATTGCTTTTTTAGATGCCATTGCGGAGGCTGGTTATTCGCCGATGTTTTATGCCGCCAAGAGCGAGATGGAGAATAATACCCTGTGGGATACCGATACCCTCAGTGCCCGTTACAAAATATGGGTTGCGCAATACCCAGCCATTCCCTACCCTGAAGCAGTTAACTCCGACTATAGCGGTTCCCATGACATGTGGCAGTACACCAGCCAGGGAACGGTAGCCGGTATTAATAATAAAACCGACATAAACGTTGCCTATTTTGGTTATGAAGAGACAGCGACGGCTAAAGACGAGACCCCTGCCGAACGGGTGGAGGCCGATGTTGAGGTCGGGATTATTTTCACCGAAGTTGAGGAAACGGTCACCGCCAAACAGGAAACTAACCTTCGTTCTGAACCAAGTACTAATAATGATAATAGTATCGTCGGCCGTTTGGTCCATGGAGATACTGCCACCCGTACCGGTATCGGGCACAATGGCTGGTCACGCGTTATTTACAATGGACAGACCCTCTATGCCGTCAGCAACTATCTCACCACCGATATGAATGATACCGGTCAGCAGGCTCCGCCACAGGGACCCATTTATACACCGGTCGGCGACCGGGTGACGGCCAAAGAAACGACCAATCTTCGTACCGGGCCCAGCACCGCCGACCCGGGCACCATTGTCGTGTCCATTACAAACGGTGAAGTAGTGACCCGCATTGCGACCGGTGATAATGGCTGGTCGCAGATTGACTACAATGGTCAAACGCTCTATGCGGTCACCTCCTATTTACAACCGGCCCAATGAGGCTTCGGCGATAGTACATCGTTTCCTAAGTTCCTGAACACTAAAACTTAGGATAGGATGCACTAGGGTGTGTCTGAAAACTCATTGCACTGTTCTGCACGCCCCACTTAGCGGTCTGAAAGCACCAAAATCAGTCAGCGTAGCCCGCTACGCCTCCTGATTTTGGCACTTCCACACCACTAAGTGGAACGCACAAACCAGTACAAGCAGTTTTCAGACACACCCTAGGCAAAACATATCTGGCGCGCGAGTAGCGGGGAAGAGATTCCCGCTACTCGATTGTACACAGATGTGCATATTGTTTCCGGTACAAGCATAGGATTAGGTACAAGCATTGGAAAGGGGACTGACTATGTACAATGAAAAAACAATCGCAGAGGTCATCAATGAATTATCATGTGATGTGGAACAGGGATTGACCACCGTTGAAGCAGTGAATCGCGCCGATTGTTACGGCATCAACCGGTTGGAGGAAAAAAAGAAAAAGAGCTTTTTTGCTCTGTTTATGGAACAATTAAACGACCCGTTGATCTATGTTCTGCTGGCGGCGGTCGCCATCTCATTATTCCTGCATGAGGTCGGCGATGCGATTATCATTGTGGCGGTCATTTTGCTCAATGCGGTGATCGGAATCGTTCAGGAGGGCAAAGCGCTAAAGGCCATCGAAGCACTGCAAAAGCTGACCAGCCCTAAAGCGTTGGTCCGGCGGGATGGGATCAAGCAGGAGATTGACAGCGCCTTCCTGGTTCCCGGCGATATTGTCTGTCTGGAAGCCGGTCGTCAGGTACCGGCCGACCTTCGTCTGATCGAAACCATCAATCTTAAAGCGGAGGAGTCGGCACTGACCGGCGAATCGGTCCCAGTGGACAAGGATGCCTTATTTTATACCTCACATAGCCGTGAAGGTAAGGGGGCTTTTGAAAAAAATAGTACGGGCATGACCGGTAATATCGGTGACCAAAAGAACATGGCGTTTATGTCGACCACCATCTCCTATGGGCGGGGTGAAGGAATCGTCGTGGCAACCGGAATGAACACCCAGATCGGGAAGATCGCCGGCCTGATCAATGAAAGCGGAAATGAGATGACCCCATTGCAGAAACGGCTGGGCGATCTTGGCAAGGTGCTGAGCATCGTGGCGGTGGCCATCTGTCTGTTATTGTTTGTGGTGGCGGTCTTACAGCGTCGGGATATCGGGGACATGCTTCTGACCGCCATCTCGCTGGCGGTAGCGGCGGTGCCGGAGGGGCTACCGGCCATCGTGACCATCGTGCTGGCGCTTAGCGTTTCGGGGATGGTAGCGGTCAACACGATCGTCCGACGTCTGCCGTCGGTCGAAACACTGGGCTCGGTCAATGTGGTCTGCTCGGACAAGACCGGTACCCTGACCAAAAACCGGATGACCGTTATGGAATGCTATGCCAACCGCCAATTGGTGAAGGCCAATGAACTGGATCGGGAACGGCATCAAATATTGCTCGATGGATGTGTTTTATGTAATGATGCCGTTATTTCGGGTGAATATCGCATCGGTGATCCGACCGAACTGGCATTGCTTGATCTGGCGGCTCTTTTTGAACTGCATAAGGAACGGTGTGAAGCCCGCCAGCCCCGGGTGGAGGAGCGCGCCTTTGATTCGGCAAGAAAGCGGATGACCACCGTTCATAAGAAGGGCAAGGCACGGATCGCCTATACAAAGGGGGCCGCCGACGAGTTGATCGGCCGCTGTCAAAAAATCCTGATCGATGAGAAAGAGGTGGCATTTTCTCAGCAGGCAAAGAAGGAGACCCAGCGGATCGTGGACGAGATGGCAAGCCGTGCCCTCCGGGTGCTGGCGATCGCCATCAAGAATAAGGGGGAGCTGACCAGCGAGGAGGATATGGTGCTGGTGGGTCTGGTCGGTATGATCGATCCCGCCCGTCCGGAAGCCGCTGGTGCGGTGAGTAGCTTTAAAAAGGCCCATGTCGATACCGTCATGATCACCGGCGATCACATCGACACCGCGTTTGCCATTGCCAAGGAACTACGGATCGCCGACCGGCGGGAACAATGTCTCTCCGGCAGTCAGTTGGATCAACTGACGCCGGCACAGTTTGCCGAGCAGGTGGAATCGATCCGGGTATATGCCCGCGTATCGCCCGAGCATAAGGTCCGGATCGTCGAAGCCTTCAAACAAAAGGGTCGGATCGTTGCGATGACCGGCGATGGTGTCAATGATGCTCCCTCCCTTAAGGCGGCCGATGTCGGCATCGCGATGGGAAAGGAAGGGACCGATGTGGCGCGTAATGCCGCCGACCTGGTCCTGACCGATGACAATTTTGCCACCATTGAGAAGGCGATCAAGGAGGGGCGGGGTATTTTTGAAAATATCCGTAAAACCATCCTTTTCCTGCTCTCCTCCAATTTTGGTGAGATCATTACCATGATGGTGGCGGTATTTGTCGGTCTGCCCGCACCGCTTAAGGCCAGCCATATCCTATGGATCAACCTGATCACCGATTCCCTGCCCGCGTTGGCCCTAGGGATGGATGAAAATGATGGCGAGGCATTGATGAAGCAGCGGCCGCGACTCAAAAAGGAAAATTTATTTGCCCATGGTGGCTTAACCTGTACCCTGTGTTACGGAATGGTGATTGCCCTCATCAGCCTGCTCGCCTTCCTGCAGGTGCCCTATGCGGTGCTGACCGCCCAGGGGATTCCGGTCAGTCTAAGCAGTCTCGGTACCGTTTTGGCGGCGGCCGATGTGCTGGCTAAGGCGCAGACCCACGCTTTTACCGTCCTTGCCATGAGCCAATTGTTCCATGCCATCGGTATGCGTGACACCAATAAATCGGTCTTCCGTATGAAGCATTTGAGCAATAAGGCCATGCTTGGTGCACTGTGCTTTGGTATTATTTTGCAGGTGGTGGTGACCATCGTTCCCTACTTTGTCACTCTTTTTGGCACAGCGCAGCTATCCCTTCCTGAGTGGGGCGGTCTCGCCGCGTTATCCCTGACACCGCTGCTGGTCCACGAACTCCTGATCCTGGGCGGGATCGCCGAAAGCGATCCGAAAAGGTCGGGCGATCAGCCTACCGACGAAGATAAGACCCACGGCGTCGAGCCAGCATAAAAAGACGAGAAGTATTTCTAAGGTGTCAAAGGACGCCACCTCAGAAATTCCTGGCTCTGTCCTTTAGAGCGTTGATTCATATATGCTGAATGGCAAAGCCATTCTTCTCGCTCTGTCCTTTAGAGCGTTGATTCATATAGGCCGAATGGCCATCGCGATGACAGTGGAGGTTGGCTTGCCAACTTCCACTTTAATATTTGCTTTATAATAAACACCTGTGTTATAATTTGACCATGATAAAAATTGGTACAAAGTGCAAATCGGGCAGCGCAAGGAGAACATAATGTGACCGAAAAGATTCGCAGCGGTGGATTGAGTGGAAGCACTCTTAAAATTATCGCTATCATAACCATGCTGATCGATCATTTTGGATTGGCAATTTGGTATCGACTTCCCCAAATGGGCTATCTGGTACCCGAAGTTATGACGACCGAAACATGGCTTTTTATATATCGGTGTATGCGCAATATTGGCAGGACAGCATTTCCAATCTACTGTTTTTTGCTGGTTGAGGGTTTGTTCTGGACCTCTAATCGGCTTAAATATGTAGTCCGATTGTTTGTCTTTGCTTTTTTGTCGGAATTTCCGTTTAAGCTTGCTTTTTTGGGTTTCGGGGTGGGCACCAACGTCTTTTTTACATTGTCGCTTGGCTTATCAGCGATCGCCATTATGGAGGCGGTAGGAAAAGGATTAGACCGACGGCGGTTAATAGCGACAGAGAAAACGGTAGACCGACGGCGGTTATCAGGAGCGGACGAGCCGGCAGAAAAGCGGGGATTTTTATTGACGGGCAGCCTGATACTCATATCAGTAGTGGCAAGGTTGAGTATTTTAGCGATATTCGGATGGGTGGCATGGCGGTTAAATACCGATTATGACTGGCGGGGAATTATGCTGATCGGGATATTATACTTTTTGCGTCCGTCCAGACTAATGGCTTTGACGGCGGGGTATTTGTCCTATTTATGGGAAGCATTTTGTCTGCCGGGGTTTATTCTTTTGTGGTTCTACAATGGTAAAAGGGGAATACGGCTTAAATATTTATTTTATACTATTTATCCGTTGCATTTGACCCTGTTCTATGTGATTTGGAAATACCTTTTGTAGTGTGTAGACGGCGATTAAGTGAGTAGACGATCGAAGGATATTCAGAAAGCTGTCGGTAGGATTCGGTGATTAAGGGACGAGTCCTGGGGACCGATTGAGGTACATAAGGAGGAAATCATTATGGAGTGGCTAAAACTATGTGCGGTCATGGACACAGCCGGTGAAACCGAACTGACTGCCCTGACCAAATATGCCATAGCAGGATGGAATATTGCTTTCATGGATCCGGATGAGGAAGCGGGATACCGTTTTAAGAAGGTTTTAAAAGAGAAATACAATATAAACGTGCACATAGTCAACGGTCGCTTGGAAGACGAAACCGAGGAAGAGTATGATATTGAAGGTTTTTTTTATAATGGCAGTTGGGAGGACGAAGAGGATATTGACATTTACAGAGGTTTTATCGAGGGAAAATATGGCGGAGTCAATTATGTGATTGAAGGGGTTAGCAATAATGCGGTCCATTCGAAGTCAATGGGATGATGGTTGCAATAGGCTATATAAATTATATATAATAAAACGGCAGGTGTAAAAACCGTATAAACAAACGCTATATAAATAAATTATATAAATAAAGTGACGTAAGAGGTCAGGCCGGATAGCGCGGCGGATGGGAGCGGGTATGAAGATTATTTTTATCGGAGCTTGTCATGAGGTGACGGGGAGTTGTACCTATCTGGAGGTTGGTGGGAAGCATCTTTTGGTGGACTACGGAATGGAGCAGGGCCGTAATGTTTTTGTCAACAGTCCGTTACCGGTTCCCGAGTCGCAGATCGATTATGTTTTTCTTACCCATGCCCACGTAGACCATTCGGGGATGTTGCCCCACCTGTATTCACGGGGATTTCGGGGCGAGATAATGGCGACATCGGCGACCACCGATCTGTGCAGTATCATGTTGCGTGATTGTGCCCATATCCAGATGCAGGAGGCCGAGTGGAAGAATCGCAAGGCGAAGCGGAATCCGGGGGCGGAAGAGGTCGAACCGCTTTATAAGATGGAGGACGCCGACGGTGCGATCAGGCAGTTACGGCCGTGCGATTATGGTCGGGAGATCGATGTGTGTGAAGGGGTCAGGATCCGTTTTACTGATATCGGACATTTGCTGGGCTCTGCCAGTATCGAGGTGTGGTTAACCGAAGGAGACGAAACCAAAAAAATCGTCTTTTCCGGAGATATCGGCAATCTTGATCAGCCACTTATTAAGGATCCCGCTAAGACGGCGATCGGCGATTATGTTGTTATGGAATCGACCTACGGCAACCGTTGTCATGATAGAGAGCGGCTTGATTATGTGAGTGCATTGACCGAGATCATCCAGCAGACCTTCGATCGGGGGGGCAATGTCGTGATTCCCTCCTTTGCAGTTGGTCGAACCCAGGAGATCCTTTATTTTATCCGCAAGATAAAAGAGGATCGGCGGATCCATGGTCATGAGGGCTTTGAAGTATATGTGGATAGTCCGCTGGCAGTCGAAGCCACCGGTATTTTTCATAAAAATGAGCAG
>JAITWD010000247.1 GCA_031285465.1 Lachnospiraceae bacterium | reverse complement strand
AGATGCCCGCATCCTTCACCCATGATCTCACGATCGGTCCGGCAGGAACAATCGGTAACGGTGAAAATGGTATTATCATTCAGATATTTGGACACCTCCTCATATGAGGCGCGACGGGTATTACCGTCAATGGCGGTCTCGATCGGGATAACCCGCATCAGACCGACACCGGGCGGGAAGGAACCGGAGCTTTTCGGTCCGCGCACCCTGCCGTATGCCTCCATCGCATAGCCGATGATCGGGTACTTCTCTACATTTTCACGACTGTTAACGATCATTTCCATCGTTCCGGGGATCCAGGTCTCCGCCCAGAAGATATCCTCGCCGTTCACCTGATTAACAAAACAAACGCCATACATCGCCAGCTTCATCAACTGCTCATGGCAGTATTCTTCCGGTTTACCCACGATGGCGGCAATCTCTTTTGTCGTGCGGCGGATGGTGATGCCCAGGCCCATACCAACCTCGGCCATTTCATCATCTACACCGGCTTCGAGGATGACATATTCCGGATCATCAAAGCGATAGGCTTCTTTGGAGCCGGGTTTCTTCCGGCCAATGTGATTGGCGAGTGCCAACACCTTTTCATTATGCTTGCATTCATACCATTCGGGAAAGATCATTTTGGTGAGGTCTTTCATTGTGAGACTCCTTTACGGGGTTGGATTTTTAGGTGTATATCATAGTTTGCTTAGGTATCTTAAATCTTCTCAGGTGTTTTATGTCTTTAAAAGGATTATGTCCGGTTCTAAAAGCCTTGCTTTAGCGCGATCATATTCGTTTAATTTATAAGATAAAACCGCCCGATCCTACTGTCATAAGTAACCGTATGTTCATTATCCTTCCCCTTATATTCAATCGGGAAGGATCGATAGTCAATATGACCGACGATGGTACTGTCGTCAATGTCACCACACAAATAAATACTGATCGTTTCAAGAGGGGTCATCATCGCGGTTTGACCAAAGGGTACACTAACCGCATTGATCGGATGATTGGTAAAAACCGTACCGTTAACCACCACATTTTGCGCCAGACCAAAGGTTAGTGCATCCTGTCCCGCCATCTGGTTGTGGATCGCATAGGTATTGTTCTCCACTTCCCTGATCGGAACCGGACTTCTAAAACAACCTCTTTCAAAACCATAACCGGTCATCGATGCCGCGTCTATTTCGGATAATTTATTGACCATCAGCCCTTCCTGGAGCTCCGTTGATGATGAGTAAATGGTAAAATTATTTTTCCAGTCAACCGTATTGGACATAAACGGTCGGAAGCTTACCCAGACGACCTGTAACTCCCCTGCCTCGGCGGTGTGCCTGACCACCACCAGCTTTTCATTCGCCTGATAGATGGGCATCAGATCCTTTTCATTAAATTTAATGTTTAAGCGATAATCGGACATGTTCCATCCTTTCTCCCCCCAATTATGATCGAAGCCTTAAGAATATTACCGCCAAGCAGTGACCGACTCGGTCAGCCAGTCGGCAAACCGCTCAATCCCCTCTCCGCTGATTGCGCTTACCGGAATAATCGTAATGTTCGGGTTGATCGCCCTGACCCGCTCGATACAGCGGTCGAGGTTAAAGTTAAAATAGGGACTAACATCCATTTTATTGATGAGTAAGACATCGCAGATGGAAAACATCAACGGATATTTCAGTGGCTTATCATCCCCTTCGGGAACGCTTAGGATCATGGCGTTCTTAATGGCACCGGTGTCAAACTCGGCCGGACAGACCAGATTACCGACATTTTCCAAAATAACCAGATCCAGTTCATCGCATCCTAGCCCCGCCAGCCCCTGGGCGGTCATATCGGCATCCAGATGACACATCCCACCGGTATGAAGTTGAATAACCTTAACGCCGGTCCCAGCGATGGTATCGGCGTCCACCTGTGAATCAATATCGGCCTCCATGACACCGATGCGCCACTTCGCTTTCATTAAATTAATGGTGCGGGTTAATACGGTAGTCTTACCGGCTCCCGGTGACGACATCAGATTGAGCAGAAAGACCCCTTCCTTTTTAAGCCGCTCCCGCAGTTGATCGGCCTGCCGGTCGTTATCGGCAAAAACACTTTGCTTGATCGTTAAAACCTTCGTTTGATCCATATTAATCTCCCATGCATTATGCAGATTTTATCTGCGAAACTGCCTAAATAAAAATTTGAAAAATCATAGATTTTCAAACTAATCCCCATGCATTTCGCAAGTTTTACTTGCGAAACTGCTTGAATAAAAATTTGAAAAATCTTTGATTTTTCAAACTAATACCCTTTTAACCTGATGTCATTTTTAGGATAGGCAACGACATAAAACGGCCGTTGCCTATCCTAATTTTATCCTTTGTCTTAACCGGCGTTATTCTGCCAGTGCTTTGACCTCTTTATACTTAGCCAGGTCAACATACAACTCACCCTTGTACGGATTGCGTTTGGTCTTGACCGATTTATAGATCATGTAAACCAATACCGCAATGTTACCCGCCAGTGCAAGGAAGCTGACAATAAAATAAATATTTTCGTTGTAGGTCGACTCCACCTTGAACCTACCGTCATCCTGAAACGCCGGGAAGGTCTGGGCAAACATACACCACAGTGCCAGGGTCTGGGCACGGTGTTGCAGCCATGCACCTTTACCCACCGTAAAGGAGCAGATGGTCGGAGCCAACAACAACGCAAAGCCACAATACCATGAATGGGTCGGCAGACAATTATAGGTATAGGCGAAGTTCCACAGATCGTAGGCGATGATCCAGAACCATAAC
>JAITWD010000230.1 GCA_031285465.1 Lachnospiraceae bacterium | reverse complement strand
CCCCTTGACAATTTCTACCGGCGCGTTATCCCCGCCCATTGCATCAACTGCCACATTTATGATTTCAGACATAATTACCTCCTGATGTTTTATATTTTACTCATACTCTTATCTGCTTTTTGAGTTACTGGATAAGTCACTTGTTGGCATTATGGTTTGCATTTTGTTCAACATACTTTACTATACTAAACCAACCTATAAAAATCAAGAATTTCATGAAAAATACCGATAAAAAACCTTGAGAGCCTGGGCATTTTTATCGGATATGCTTTTCGTAGATATTTTTATTTTATTCTATTGTATGTATATTAGCAGTATGCTATTATTTACAAAGGGGAAACTCAAGTGAGACGGTTCGCCCTCTATCTAAATTAGAGGGTTTTTACCTTCCGAAAGGAGGGATGCGATGGTTACATATGCGGAGATGTTCCAATTTTGTATACTTATTGTCGCCATTATAGGTTTGTTCATAACTATTCAGTACCTTCATAGTTATGATGAAAATCCATTAAAGTCACCTTCGGTGATGGGATTTTCACTTCCTATACAAAGTTTTCTTACGGTCTGTGCAGTAAATGCACAGACCTACCGAACAATTATGCTTATTCAGATAAATCTATAACGGAAAAAAGTAACCGCCACATCGCAACTGTGACGGTTATATTCATACTAATCCCCATGCATTTCGCAGATTTCATCTGCGAAACTGCTAAATAAAGATTTGAAAAATCATAGATTTTTCAAACTAACACTGCGATACCAGATTGAAGGCAAACACTGTCTCCTTATTCTTTGAAGGTACTCTCCAAAGCAACTTCCGGGTATCATTCCGATCATGGTTGATCCGATTACGATCAATCCATATTGATGATTTCTCTTTTATTGTACGAGCCACATGCTTTGCAAACCCGGTGAGGCATCATTAAGGCACCACACTTACTGCACTTTACCAATGTGGGGGCACTCATTTTCCAATTGGCTCTTCGCTTATCTCTTCTACCTTTAGAAGATTTATTTTTAGGACAGATTGACATTTTCTCACCTCCTTATGTGCATCATATATATCTGAATCATCTGCTAATTACGGTCATTATTATCACGATCTACTACTCAGCATCAGATACTTCAGAACCAAATAATCCTTGAAGGGCCGACCATCGCGGATCGGGTACAAACCGGTCACAACCGCACTCACCTTCATTCAAATCCTGCCCGCAAACCGGACACAATCCCTGACATTCTTCCCGACATAAAACCTTTACCGGTATCTGTAACAACAGTTCGTTGTTGATCAGTTCACTAAGATGGAGTTCATATCCTTCCATGAAGGTTTCATCCTCCTGATCATCCTCATCCATCTTCTCTTTACCGGATGTATCCGGTGCACTCACCTCATGGGTGAAATCCAGTCGGATCGGTACCGTCACCGCCTTAAGACATCGGTCACACACCGTCTTAAGTTCAATCGATACCTGTCCCTGAACCAATACCTTCCGGCTATCCAGATTGGTCAGGGTGACGACCGCCTCCGGTTGCCCTTCGATGCGATACTCCTCACCACCATAATGGATCGGCTCGGTCGAAAGCGGAAAGGATATTTCCTGCTTCTTACCTGGGGAATTAAACAGTTCGGTCAAGTTTATCAACATCACAATCTCCTGATGTGGTTACACTTTACCCACACTTAAACAATTATACTTACCGATACCTTGTTTGTCAATAAATATTTATTTGCTTTTGTTTATTTGCTTTTTAGCGTTCTTGCTTTTGGGCTTATTTGTCTTTTGGCTCTCTTGCTTTTTTCGTTTTACTGCAACTGCTTCACTACTGCAACTGCTCTATTACTGCAACTGTTCCACTACTGCAACTGCGCCTGTACGGCGGTCAGGGCGACCACACCAACGATATCCTGCCATGAGCACCCGCGCGACAGATCATTCACCGGTTTGGCAATGCCCTGCAGCATCGGTCCATAGGCTTCCGCATTACCCAAACGCTGAACCAGCTTATAGCCGATATTGCCACAGTCCAGATTGGGGAAAACCAGCACGTTTGCCTTGCCTGCCACCTCACTGCCGGGTGCCTTGGTCTTGGCGATCAGGGGCACCAGCGCCGCATCGGGCTGTAATTCGCCGTCAATACAAAGATGAGGATACTGTTCGTGGGCAATCCTGGTCGCTTCCACCATCTTGTCCACCAGGGGATGCTTCGCACTGCCTTTGGTGGAATGGGATAACATTGCAATAACCGGTTTGGCACCGACGAGGCTTTTGAAGCTTTTCGCTGAGGTATCGGCGATCGCCGCCAATTCCTCTGCCGTAGGATCCTGATTCAAACCGCAGTCGGCAAATAAGAAGGTCCCCTCTTCACCATAGGGACTGCCCGGACAGCACATCAGGAAAAACCCGGACACCAGCTTAACCCCCGGTGCAGTCTTTAATATTTGTAATGCCGGACGCAAGGTATCGGCGGTCGCGTGACAGGCTCCCGCCACCATCCCGTCGGCATGATTGGCTTTAACCATCACCACTCCAAAGGTTAGATAATCGGTCAGTAAGATTTCGCGGGCACGTTCAACCGTCATACCCTTGGATTTTCTCGTTTCGTATAATAGCTCGACATATTCCTCCAACCGGTCACAGGTCGCCGGATTAACGATGATCGCACCATCCAACTCTATTTCCAGCCAGGTTGCACCGTCCATGATCTTTTCTTCATTACCGATCATGACAATCTCAGCGATCCCCTCTGCCAGAATATGTGAGGCGGCGATCAGGGTCCGCTTGTCGGTCGTTTCAGGCAGGACGATCCGCTTCTTATCCATCCGGGCTTTATCCTTGATATTTTCAATATATAAAGATGCCATTATATTACCTCCCAATTTTGCTACCCAAATTATAGCCCAAAACGCCCCTGCTTTCAAGCGAAACCGTCTGGCGATCGTGATTATCCGAAATAATCGTTACTATTCACAGGCCACTGTTCCCTGTGAACAGTAACTTATAATCTCCGCCCGGCTTCCGCCGGTACGTTCTTTGGTCACCACGATTTTTTTATCGATCCGCTCTTCTAACCCCGCCACATGGGAGATGATCCCGATGAGGCGGTTGCTTTGCGAAATACCGGTCAGTGCCTGGATCGCCTGGGCCAATTTGGTCTCATCCAGAGAGTCAAAGCCCTCATCCACAAACATGGCATCCAGGCGGATACCACCGGCATTGGCTTGGATCTCATCGGAAAGTCCCAGCGCCAGTGACAGGGCGGCAATGAATGATTCACCTCCCGACAGGGTTTTGGCATCCCGTTCGGTACCGTTATAGTGATCGATCACATTGAGATCCAAGCCACTTTGGCCCTGTTTGCCACCGCTATCCCGCCGCTTTAATTCATACTGATTATTAGACATCTGTAAAAGACGTACATTGGAGCGGGCGATGATCCTATCGAAATAGGCCGCCTGAATATAGGTTTCCAGCTTTATCTTCTCTTTCCCACTCACATCACCGTTGGCAGTGTCGGCGACCTCCTTAAGCCACCGGTAACGCGACGCCAATCGTTCCATGTTCTGGATCGTCCCGGTGACCGCTGTTAAGACCGTATCGTTAGCCGACCGGCGTGCAATGGTCTTTTGATTGATCACGTTTTGCCTATCCCGATGAGCCTGGGTGTCGGTCCGTTCCTGAATCAAACGCTCCAGATTAAGCTGCATGGTGTCCGCCAATTGTTTTTTCAGGGTCTTGATCTCGGTCGCGGTGTTAACGCAGATCGCCTGGGCATTATCAAAGACCATTTGAGCACTTTGGAACGCCTTCTCATGATCAACCTGGATGCTCTGCAGATTCTCCATCTCGGCGCGGGCAGCGGCTTCATTATCAAAGTGGCATTCAGCGGCCTGTTGATCGGCTGATTGGCGGTTAGCTTCTAATTGCGCCGCCAAGGCTGACCGCCTCACCTTCACATTATTAATTTCTTCGGACAGTTTAAGCAGGTGCTGCTCCAATAATGGGATGTCGTCCTCAAGCGCTTGTCGCTTGGCAGCTTTTTTCTTCTGCTCGGCAAGTTGTTGATTGATATCCTCCAAACCGGATTGGTTGGCGGATAGTGCTACCGCCAGAACCGGTTGCAACCAGGCAAAGTTCTCGCTGTCCGACCGGTCGTCCACCATATGCCCCATCGTATTTTCCGACCGATCGCCCAGCAGCCGCCCCGCCAGTAGGATCACCTCCGCTTTGGTCTGGGCGCTTTGCCCTTTTAGTTGATGGGCGGTGGCGCTGGCAGCCGCAACCTTTGCTTCGGCGGCTTCCACCGCTGCCTTCGCCCTATCAAGCTCCGCTTTGGTCGGCGCCCCATCCGACAGTACGGCCAGGTGGGGATGGTCGGTTGCGCCACACACCGGGCAGGGCTGTCCGACCTGTAACCGTGCCGCCAGAACACCGGCCTGTTCATCTAAGTAGGCCTGATTGAGGGTTTCATAGCCGTTTCGCTTCATGTGTGCCTGCTCCGACCGTTGACGATAATCGGTTTGGGCGGCATCAAGCTCCGTCCATTGCTTATGATACTCCCGAACCATCCCGTCCAACCGCTCAAGTTCCTCCTGCCGTACGGTCAGACCCTCCTGCCGGCTGCGCAGACTCTCCCCCTTCACATCATTATCCGCCAATAACCGAAGCTCTGCCCTGGCTTTATCAAACGCCGCACTGTCGGCGGTTTGCTGCGCTTCTAACCCGACCAGCAATCGTTGTTCTTCCGCCTGCTTTCCTTCATCGGCCTTAATCTGCTCACGCAATTTATGTAATTCCTGATATTTGTGAAGTAGCCGGCCGATTGCTTCATACTTTGTTTTAGCCGCTTCAATCGCCGGCAGACCGGTCTTTAAGGTGGTCAATGCTGTCTCCGCCGCCACCTGTGCCGCCATCTCGACCGGCAAACGATCCTGTGCCGTCTGTAAGGATTGGGCGGCCCGCTTGTCCTGCTCCGCCTGTCCCGCCTGGCGGTTGAGTTCACCCAGACGTTCATCCAGTTGCCTTATCTCTTCAAGGTAATTCGTCAGGATGGCGTCATCGGCTTCGATCATCTGCGCCAGCCACCGCCCAGTCTCCGCTTCTGATAGGCGCCCGGCTTTTGCCTCGCTCCACTGACCGTGGTTTTCTTCGTCTCCATCAGCGACCACGATCCCCGCCAGACTGTATTCATAGATACGCCGCTGTTCTTTTATCTCACTAAGTAGCTGCGTGGCCTCCTTTTTGACCCGATCCTGAAAATCCTTATAGATATCGGTCCGAAAAATCTTGCGGAAGATCTCCATCCGCTCCTCAGTGCCAGCATGAAGCACCTTCAGGAACTCCCCTTGCGCGATCATGGCGATCTGAACGAATTGTTCCCGGTTGATCCCCAGTATCTCCTCCACCCGGGCGTTGACCTCCCGTAGCTTGGTGATCACCCGTCCATCGGGTAGATAAAGCTCGGCATCGGCCTTTTCTTCGGTCGTCCCCTCCCCCCGCTGCTTGGCGCGCCGGTAGGTCGGATTACGTTTGATCCGATAGGTCTTGTCATGATAGAGAAAGGACAACTCAACGAAGGTTTCGGTCGTCGCTTCTGCATACTTGCTACGTAGCATCTCCGCCTTGCGCTGGTCGCCGCTGGTCTCCCCGTAGAGCGCAAAGGTGATCGCATCAAAGATGGTGGTTTTCCCGGCACCGGTATCGCCGGTTATTAAAAAAAGGCCTTCATCGCCCAATTGGGTACAGTCAATAACCTGCTTTCGGGCATAACAGCCGAAGGCGGACATGGTAATCTGTAATGGTCTCATCGGCCGGCTACCTCCCCCCATATCTCCCGAAAGATCCGTTCGACATATGCCTCCTGTTCTTCTGCCATCGGCCGACCGTTTTGCAGTTCGAATAATTCCCCAAAATGCCGGGTGGGGGATTTCTTTTCGGTCACCGTCTTGGGACTGACCCATCCGGCGGCATGAGTACGACGGTTATCATAGGTAAGACGCATCAGATTAGGATAAACCTGACGCAGCCTTGCCATCGCCTCCGGTTGGTCGGTTTCGTCGGTCAGAACGATATGAACATAATCATCGGTATTGGTTCCGATATAATTGTCCCGCTTCATGATCGTCTGATAGGTACCACGGATCAAACGCATCTCCCGAAGCGGTGTTAAGGGTAACTCGCTAATGGTGACCGTTCCCTTTTCACCCATTTCCACCATCGTCACCGACTTGTGATGGTCGATTTCTGAAAGGGAATACTT
>JAITWD010000128.1 GCA_031285465.1 Lachnospiraceae bacterium | reverse complement strand
CGCTTATAAAAGCGTTTCCCGCGCCGGATTTGCGGCACGAAGTGCCAATTTCCCTTGCAAATCCGTGCGCATCCCGCGGAGCGTCTAAGGAAACACTGCTTTAATCAGTGTTTCCTTAGGATGCAGGCACAAACAATGGGTGATAGTTAAACTGACATGATTATATTATAACCCCCATGAAATGACAACTAGAAAGCTAAAAAAATCAACGCGAATTTAGTTTGAATTTATGGTCGCTTTCCTTCATATATTTAATCAGATATTATGTGAGATGGGGACGACCGATCAATGGTAGTGCGTTTGAAAAACATGGCAATCCTTATGAGTATGGTACTGTTGGCAGCTTTTTTTGTTGTGGCAGGAAATGAACGGTTACAGGGAGGGGAAGAAGGGCAATTTGTGGACGGACCATTTGTGCCGGGACCATTTGCACCGGGAGAGGCGGTGCTGGTAACCGGTGACAATCAGTATATTAAGTGGGTAGATTTTAACGTATCTTACGAAGCATTATGTGCGGCCTATGACCTGGATGTAGGAAGCTATGATCAACCGGTTCATTTGAATTGGATCGAGCTGTTAGCCTACGTGGGCGCTAAAAATGGGGGAAGCTTTGGGAGTAATGCGGTGTCTGCGCTTGAAAAGGTGGCGACCGAGTTGTCGGAAGGAAGTATAACCATGGCGGAGCTCACAAGTGATATGGAATACTATGATTATTATTATCAGGCTTATGAGGCGGTTTTGGGAGGCATGGTCGGTGAGTTTGAGATTGAACGTGAAACCGAAACCGGCGAAAAGATTTGGACGAAATTATATGGCCTTAAGGCGTTTTTACCGATCGCTCACGGTTTCCCTTATAGTGACTATGACGATTTTGGAGTATCACGCAGCTACGGTTATAGTCGGAATCATTTGGGGCATGATATGATGGGGCAGGTCGGCACGCCGATCATCGCGATCGAGTCAGGTTACGTGGAGGCGCTGGGATGGAACCAATATGGCGGTTGGCGGATTGGGATTAGGAGCTTTGATGAAAAACGCTACTATTATTATGCTCACTTGAGGCAAAATTTCCCATATGCCGAAGGGTTAGAGGAGGGAAGCGTCGTTACGGCGGGGGATGTGATCGGTTATATGGGTCATACCGGTTATAGTACTACCGAAAATACCAATAATATTAAGACGGTTCATCTCCATTGGGGGATGCAATTGATTTTTGATGAGTCCCAAAAAGAAGGGAATAATGAGATATGGGTGGACTGTTATGACCTGACCCGCTTTTTATATAAAAACCGTTCACGGGCGATCAAGGTAGGAGAAAGTAAAGAGTGGGATCGAGTTTTCCAGATGCGTGATCCAACGGTGTTAAAGTGGGAAAATGATGGACTCCCATAATCAGAAAAAGGTGACTGATACGCATGAAATGCCGTTGCAAAATGGATTTTCCTATGATATAATAAGTGTTATTGGTAATGACAAAAAATTAACAATCTTATTATGGAGGAATGAACATGGCAAAAAAAGTAGTTTTAGCAGGTGCCTGCCGTACCGCTATCGGTACTATGGGTGGAGCACTAAGCACCACTCCTGCCGCCGATCTGGGCGCAATTGTGATCAAGGAAGCGTTGAACCGGGCCGGGATTGCTCCCGAAGCGGTCGATCAGGTATATATGGGCTGTGTTATTCAGGCCGGATTGGGACAAAATGTGGCTCGTCAGGCGACCATCAAGGCTGGCCTGCCGATTGAAGTACCGGCAGTGACCATCAATGTGGTGTGCGGTTCCGGACTTAACTGTGTGAATATGGCGGCTCAGATGATTCTGGCCGGTGATGCCGATATTGTTGTGGCCGGTGGTATGGAGAATATGTCAATGGCACCTTATGCTCTCCCGCAAGCCCGCTTCGGTTATAGAATGAACAATGCAACCATGGTTGATACCATGGTTAATGATGCGTTGTGGGATGCTTTTGATGATTATCATATGATCCAGACTGCAGATAATATCTGTAACGATGCCCGGTGGAATCTGTCACGGGAAGAATTGGACGAGTTTGCCCTGGCAAGTCAGCAAAAGGCTGAAGCAGCACAAAACAGCGGTGCGTTTGATAAAGAGATCGTGCCTGTAGAAGTGAAGCGTAAGAAAGAGTTGGTTTCCTTTAACAAGGATGAAGGTCCTCGTGCCGGTTCAACCATTGAAGGTCTGGCCAAGCTTCGTGCCATCAATAAAGACGGCAAAGTAACCGCTGGTAATGCATCGGGTATTAATGACGGTGCTGCTGCGGTCGTGGTTATGAGTGAGGAAAAGGCCAAAGAATTAGGCGTTAAGCCGATGGCAACCTGGGTGGCCGGAGCGCTGGCAGGGGTTGATCCCAGTATCATGGGTATCGGTCCGGTAGCGGCAACCCAAAAGGTTATGGATAAAACCGGTATGACCATCAAGGATTTTGATATTATTGAAGCCAATGAGGCTTTTGCGGCACAGTCGATCGCGGTTGGCCGTGACCTCGGGATCGATGTGGACAAGCAACTCAATCCCAACGGTGGTGCGATCGCATTAGGCCATCCGGTCGGAGCCAGCGGTTGTCGGATCCTGGTAACCTTGTTGCATGAAATGGAAGCCCGCGATGCCAAGAATGGTTTGGCAACCTTGTGTATCGGTGGCGGTATGGGCTGTGCAACCATTGTCACCAGGGAATAGCATTCCCGGAATAGCATTCTCGGAATAGCATTCTAAGGATAAATTTTCCGGAATAAATGTGTGGAATAACCGAGAGCAATCAGGTTTAAAAAAGGAGAAATAAAAATGGGACATGTTTTGTATGAAGTAAAAGGCATGGTAGGTATAATTACCATCAGCCGTGAGAAGGCATTGAATGCACTTAATTCGGCGGTGTTGGAGGAACTTAACCAAACCCTTAATGCAGTTAACCAAAGTGAGATCAGATGTTTGATCCTGACCGGAGCCGGTGAGAAGTCCTTTGTGGCGGGCGCCGATATTGGTGAGATGAGTGCACTGCCCAAAGTGGCAGGCGAGGTATTCGGCAAGAAGGGTAACGACGTATTCCGTCGGATTGAGACCTTTCCAATTCCTGTGATTGCTGCCATTAATGGATTTGCCCTGGGTGGTGGATGTGAAATAGCAATGAGCTGTGATATCAGAATCTGTTCCGATAATGCAGTTTTCGGGCAACCGGAGGTTGGACTGGGCATTACGCCTGGATTTGGCGGAACACAGCGGCTGGCACGACTGGTTGGACCAGGGATGGCTAAGCAGATGATCTTTACCGGCCGTAATATCAAAGCCGATGAAGCATATCGGATCGGTCTGGTCAATGCGGTATACCCGGCAGCTGAGTTAATGGAAGCGGCGGAAAAGATGGCGGGAGCCATTGTTAAGAACGCTCCGATCGCTGTACGCAACAGTAAGAAGGCGATCAACGATGGACTGGGAGTTGATATGGACGCGGCAATCGTTATTGAAGAAAAATTATTTGGCGATTGTTTCGAAACCTATGATCAAACCGAAGGCATGGCCGCTTTCATGGAGAAAAGAAAAGTGGAAGCTTTCTTAAATAAGTAAGCCCCAATAAGTAGGTTATAAAATAAGTAGGTTATAATAAGTAAGTAACAGTAAATCGGGAAATAAACGGGTAAATAAGAATTAGTTGTAGTGTGGATAGTGATATCAGACCGGCTAATTTATGAAAATCAAGGAGGCATAAGAATGAAAGTAGGTATTATCGGCGCAGGAACAATGGGTTCAGGAATCGCGCAGGCGTTTGCCCAAACAGAAGGGTATGAAGTATATCTTTGTGATATTAATGAAGAATTTGCCGCCAATGGCAAGAAGAGAATTGCTGGTGGTTTTGAAAAGCGGGTTGCTAAGGGCAAAATGGAGCAGGCTGAAGCCGATGCCATCCTGGCTAAAATAACAACCGGTGTAAAAAACATCTGTACCGATTGTGATCTGATCGTAGAAGCAGCTTTGGAGGTTATGGATATTAAGAAGCAGACCTTTAAGGAGCTGCAGGATATCTGTCCCGCCAATTGTATTTTCTCCACCAACACCTCGTCACTGTCTATTACTGAGATCGGTGCCGGTCTGGACCGTCCGGTGATCGGTATGCATTTCTTTAATCCGGCACCGGTGATGAAGCTGGTAGAGGTTATTGCCGGAATCAATACCCCGAATGACATGGTTGCCAAAATAAAAGAGATCACCGAAGCGATCGGTAAAACACCGGTTCAGGTAAATGAAGCACCGGGATTTGTGGTTAACCGCATTTTGATCCCGATGATCAATGAAGCGATTGGGGTGCTGGAAGCCGGTGTGGCAAGCGTTGAGGACATTGATGCGGCGATGAAACTGGGAGCCAATCATCCGATGGGACCGCTGGCACTTGGCGATTATATCGGCCTGGATATCGTCCTGGCGATCATGGAGGTCATCCAAAAGGAGACCGGCGATCCTAAATATCGTCCGGCCGGACTGTTAAAGAAAATGGTACGTGGCGGTTTATTGGGTGCCAAGACCGGAGCCGGCTTCTATGATTACAAAAAGTAATTGATTTTTAAAAATAATATTAAATTCTGTATAAATGAAAATGGAGGAAGTAGAATCATGAATTTTATGTTAAGCAAAGAACATGAAATGTTGCGCACACTCTACAAAGAGTTTGCTGAAAAAGAAGTGAAGCCGCTCGCCCAAGAGGTTGACGAAACCGAAGAATTTCCACGGGGAACCGCGGATAAGATGGCAAAGATCGGTTTCCTGGGAATCCCCGTACCGAGAGAATACGGTGGACAGGGTTGTGACCCGTTAGCATATGCTATGTGCGTGGAAGAATTGTCAAAGGTGTGTGGAACAACCGGTGTTATCGTTTCTGCTCATACCTCTCTATGCTGTGATCCTATTCAGACCTACGGAACTGAGGAGCAAAAACAGAAATTCCTCGTGCCGTTGGCTAAGGGTGAAAAGTTAGGTGCGTTTGGTTTGACCGAACCGGGTGCCGGTACCGATGCCCAGGGACAACAGACCAAAGCGGTACTGGAAGGTGATGAATATGTTTTAAATGGCTCCAAGATTTTCATTACCAATGGTAAAGAAGCGGATGTTTATGTCATTTTTGCCATTACAAGTGTCGTGACCGATGCCAGAGGCCGGAGCAAGAAAAATATTTCGGCTTTTATCGTCGAAAAAGGAACGCCCGGTTTTACCTTCGGAACAAAGGAAAAGAAGATGGGTATCCGCGGATCATCCACCTATGAACTGATCTTTACCGATTGCCGGATCCCCAAGGCCAATCTGTTAGGTCAGGAAAGCAAGGGCTTTGGTATTGCCATGCATACCCTTGATGGTGGACGTATCGGTATTGCCGCTCAAGCGCTTGGATTGGCAGCCGGAGCATTAGAAGCAACCGTTAATTATGTTAAAGAAAGAAAGCAGTTTGGTAAATCCATCGCTTCCTTCCAAAACACCCAGTTCCAGCTGGCTGATATGGCAACTAAGGTTGACGCTGCCCGTTTACTGGTTTATAAAGCAGCCGTTGCCAAAGCAACACAGAAAAACTATTCACTGGAAGCCGCTCAGGCAAAATTATATGCAGCTGAGGTCGCAATGGAAGTAACCACTAAAGCGGTTCAATTGCATGGTGGATACGGCTATACCAGAGAATACGATGTAGAACGGATGATGCGTGATGCCAAGATTACCGAAATCTACGAAGGAACCTCTGAGGTTCAAAAGATGGTAATTTCAGCGGCATTGCTTAAATAATTTAAGTCATTTAAATCATTATAAAGAAGGAGAAATACAATGAAGATTGTTGTTTGTATTAAGCAGGTACCCGATACAAAGGGTGGTGTTAAATTTAATCCTGATGGTACGCTGGATAGAGGCGCTATGCTCACGATCATGAATCCTGATGATAAAGCAGGACTGGAAGCGGCATTGCGGTTAAAGGATCAATTTGGAGCCGAAGTTACGGTTATTACGATGGGTTTGCCGAAAGCGGAGGACGTTTTAAGAGAAGCAATTGCAATGGGAGCCGACAAAGGTGTTCTGGTTACCGATCGTGTGCTGGGTGGTGCCGATACATGGGCAACCTCACAGACCCTCGCAGGAGCGATCCGTAATCTGGAGTATGATCTGATCATTACCGGTCGTCAGGCGATTGACGGCGATACTGCTCAGGTAGGACCGCAGTTGTCAGAGCATTTAAATATTCCGGTGATTTCCTATGCACAGGAGATAAAGATCGATGGTGATATGGTAACCGTACAGCGGCAGTATGATGACCGTTACCATGTTGTCAAGGTTAAAATGCCCTGTTTGATCACAGCGCTTGCTGAACTGAATGAGGCACGTTACATGACTCCGGGTGGTATCTTCGATGCTTGTAAGGCTGAAATAACCGTT
>JAITWD010000127.1 GCA_031285465.1 Lachnospiraceae bacterium | reverse complement strand
AATCGGCGGATTATTTATATGATCTGGTGGATATCTACAAAATATCGTCGTCCGATCTGTCCAATACCCCCTTTATTAGCTATATTGCAGCCAAAGGAAAGCCGGTTTACATTTCAACGGGTGCAGCCTGCTTGTCCGAGATTGTCGAGGCGGTCGAGATATTGCAAGAACATAAATGCCCCGAAATATGCATTATGCATTGTGTGTTGTCCTATCCCTGCAAATACGAAGACGCTAACCTGAATATGATTAAAACGTTAAAGCGGATTTTTCCAGATCAGAAAATAGGTTATAGCGATCATACGGAACCGGATGGTTCGATGACCGTTTTGACCACTGCTTATTTGTTTGGCGCTGAAATAATTGAAAAACATTTTACGCTGGATCGGTCGCTGTCGGGCAATGATCACTATCATGCGGGTGATCCGGATGATTTTAGGAAGGCGGTGGATAATTTCCAGTTAATCGAAAAAATAGGTGGGCATTTTGAGAAGGAGGTCTTACCCTGTGAAAAGACGTCTCGTCGTGAAGCCCGCCGTTCGCTGGTTCTGACTAGGGATGTGCTACGTGGCGAAAAGGTTCATAAAGAAGATCTTACGTTCAAGCGGCCGGGAACGGGGATATCTCCTAAAGATATGGAGTCAGTAATTGGAAGGGTTTATCAACGCGATCTGGCAGCCGACACGGTGTTAACGTGGGACATGATATAGCTTACCCATATAGGCGATAGGTTTATATTGGTCTAATTAATGATTTTAGAATGGTTTAGATAGAGGAAGTTATATGGAAGAAATAAACCGCAAAGCAATAAAGGCCGGTTTTTGGTACGTTATATCCAATTTTATGACGCGAGGTATTGCCTTTATTACAATGCCTGTTTTTACTCGGATCATGTCTAAAGAAGAATTCGGATATTATAACAATTTTAGTTCATGGTTGGGACTGCTGACTGTGTTAACGACATTGGAACTATATTCTTCCATCAGCCGTGCTAAGTTTGATTATAAAGAGAGTTTTGACTCCTATGTATCGTCGATTTTGCTTTGCGGCTCAGCTTTTACTGGTATCTGCTATATTATTGTAATTATATTTCAAGATTTTTTTGTTGGTATTTTTAATATGGAGATGTTATATGTCCATATGATGTTCATCAGTTTGATGGTTTCACCGGCAATTCAGCTTCTAATAACCAAGAATAGGCATTTGTTGAAATATAAGAGTGCGGTCGTTTTATCGTTGGCATCGACGATGTGTTCAACCGTTTTCTCGCTTATTTTAGTTTTGCTTATTAATGACAAAATTTATGGGCGGATTATCGGCAGTACGATGCCGTTAGTATTATTTAATCTTGCGATATATATTTTCACATTATATAAGGGGCGCAGCATTCATTGGAATCATTGTAAGTATGCGCTGGCAATATCGGTTCCGCTGATTCCACACTTTCTGGCGGGAAATATTCTGGGCACGATCGACCGGATTATTATTGCACGTTATTGTGGAGACGAAGATGTGGCGCTTTATAGTGTGGTATATTCATGTTCCGTCTTATTTACCTTTATCCAGGGAGCGCTTAATCAGGCATGGAGTCCCTGGTTCTATGAACAATTACACAACCAGCGTTTTGAACAAATAAAAAAAATAAGCAAAATATATATCATATTATTTTGTCTGTTGGGAATTGCTATAATGCTGATCGGTCCCGAGGTGATCCTGGTACTAGGCGGTAGGGATTATATGAGTAGTATTTATTTGGTGCCACCAATCATCATGGGATGCGTTTATCTTTTTTTGTATACCCTGTATGTCAATGTGGAGATATATAATAAGAAGACGTTGGGGATCTCACTAAATACCATTATGGCGGCGGTTGTAAATCTTGTCCTAAATATTTTGTTAATACCGGTATGGGGATACACCGTTGCAGCCTATACGACTTTGTTGGGCTATTTTATTTTGCTGTGCGCTCATTACTACGCATGTAGAAAAATGAGTATTAGTAAATTTTATGACAATCGGTTTATTTTTTTGGCAGCGGCAATTATGTTTTTGATTTCTTTATTAATTTTACCATTATACCGGTTAATGGCGGTGCGCTATATCATTATTGTTGTGTGTTTGATCATGTTTGGTATACTTGCGTGGCGCTACAGAGGCGAGATCGGCAAGCTGAAAAAGCGTAACTGAAAGGTGATTTTAATGGATTTTCATTGTAACAATGGTGATAAGTAATAGTAACGAAAAGTCTTCGTTAAGCCAATTATAATAACCGCGGATGTTGGGGTTTAAGTCGGGGTTAATAAGATCGGGAGGATATATATGAATAAACAGAAGATTGTGGCGATAATTCCGGCAAGAGGAGGTTCTAAGGGGATACCCAATAAGAATATTCGTTTGTTAAACGGAAAGCCATTGATTTATTATAGTATACGTAACGCACTTGAGTCGCAATATATAACCGATATTATTGTTTCGACCGATTCGCCGGAAATTGCGGTGATCACCAAACAAATGGGAGTGCTATGTAAGTGGCGTGATCAACGGTTGTGTGGGGATATGGTTACGCTGGATGAGGTGATTTGTGAGGCAACCCAGAATATTGACTATGATTATGTGGTTACGATGCAACCAACCTCTCCCACCTTAAAGGTAATAACGCTAGACAAGGCAATACTTCATTGTTTGGAAAAGCAACCCGATACGCTGATATCGGTGATAAATCGTCCCCATCTCTCCTGGCGGCGCGCTCAGGGTGGCCTGATCCCTAATTATGAAAAGCGGCTTAACCGTCAGGAGTTACCGGAGAATTTTCTGGAAACGGGCGCTTTTTTGATCGCCAAAAAGGAGACGATTGATGCCGGCTCCCGGATTGGAAAGCAGATTGATGTTTATGAGATTACCGAAGAAGAAGCGGTTGATATTGATACCTATGCTGATTTGATGTACGCGGAGGCAATCGTCGCCAAGAAGAGTGTGGGTATTTATGTGAATGGGAATAATAAGCGTGGTGTGGGACATGTATACCGTGCATTGGAGTTGGCCGATGAGTTTTATTCCAAACCGGATATTTATTTTGACAGCAATCAAACCGATATCAATATATTTGGTCAAACGACCCATCGGTTGATTCCGGTTGACGGAATCGGAGAACTATTTGAACTATTGAAAACGAAGCATTACAAATATTTTATAAATGATATTCTTGCAACGCCCATTGATTATATGATCACTTTGAAGAAGCTGATGCCGGAAACAAAAATAATCAATTTTGAAGATGATGGCGAAGGGGTAATTCTCGCCGATCTGGTTTTCAATGCTTTGTATACTTCAAACGATCTTAAACAAATGAAAGCAGGTGAGCAATACTATATAGCACCGAAGCTGTTTATGTTTTATGAACCGGTCAAGATCAGGGAAAAGGTGGAAAAGGTGTTTATTTCCTTTGGTGGCGCCGATCCTCAAAACTACAGTGACCGATTGATTGATATTATCAGTGCCCCGCAATATAAAGATATAAAATTCACGGTGGTTCTCGGACGGGCTAAAGCAAACACCGAACAGCTTTTAAGCAGGTCAGGAGATAACATAGAGATTTTGTATGACGTTGCTAATATGCCGGAGTTAATGTCCGACTGTGATATTGGGATTACTTCGAGAGGACGGACGGGGTATGAACTTGCCCTGCTGGGTATTCCATCGATTGCGATGGCGCAGAACAAAAGGGAAGAGAAGCATGGTTTTGTTTGTAATGAGAACGGATTTACCTATCTGGGCTTAAATCCAAGCAATAATATGATCCAAGCCAATCTGGATATATTTTTGAAGTTGAATGCCCAAGAGCGGAAAGATATCCAGGAGGTTTTATTATCGCACAATTTGCGTAACGGACGTAAAAAGGTTATGGGGTGCATTAATAATTTATAATTTGAATAATTTATGAAGATTAATATTAGTGATAGAAAGTTTGCAAATATAAGGAGCAACTATTTATGAGATTTTCAATTTTATCTGGCGCATACAAAAATGCCGGTGATTTTTTGATCGTCAAGCGATGTACAGAGTTGCTTAAGTATGTGTATCCGGATTGTACCATAGAGTCATATGAACGCAGAAATGATCTGACATCATATTTACCAATGATCAACGAAAGTAATTGTTTGATCTTAGCCGGAGGACCGGCTTATCGGGCTAATATTTACCCACAGGTGATTCCGCTGGTTGATGATCTGTCACAAATAAAGGTCCCAATTTTTGCTATGGCAATGGGATGCAAAAATTGGCAAAAAACCGACCGGTTTAATGAATCAACCATGAATTTATGGAAGCGTATTGAAGCCGATGGTTTTTCATTAGGATGTCGCGATTGGCGTAGTGTTGCAGTTTTAAATCATGAAGGAATAGCAAAAACGATCATGACCGGATGTGCCGCATGGTATAACGTGCCGTTATTGACAACTAAGTCTTTAACCAAAAAGATTAGTAGCCGATCGGAAATAAGGAGCATATGTGTATCCGATGCAGCCGAAACGAAGAATCATGAGCAATCGCTATTACTAATCCGATATTTGCGTCGAATCTTCCCGGAGGCGAAGATTAACTTTGTTTTTCATAGGGGTATTTCTGCCGATAAGAATACGCCGGTGAAGGATGGGACAGCATTACAATTACTGATAAAAGAACTGGAACAGATGAAGCTCGAATATGTGGATATTTCATATGGTGTAGAAGGATTTCAGATTTACGACCAATGTGATCTGCACATTGGTTTCCGTGTACATGCCCATATTTATAACCTATCATGTGGGAATTGTTCTATTTTGATTGAAGAGGATCAAAGGGGAACCGGTGTGAATGAAGCTTTAGGTTTTATGTCGATCAAGGCCTACCATGCAACGGAAAGCCTGCATAGCAAAGCGTTAACCTATATATTGGATAAACATGGTACCAATAAAATAGATGTGATCAAGAAGGTAGAGGAGTGTCTTAATTATTTATCAGAGACCGGTTTTACGCCATATGACTGGGTATTTGAAAGAATAGAGTATTATTTTAAGCAAATGATCAAACATATCCAATCAATCCGGTCTTAACGGTTTAAACATTGGTCGGGCATCAGGTAACCATGAAGCATTTTGTGATTCATGGTTACCTGATGCCCGTTTTTTATATCATCATAGAAAAATGCTCCTATGATATAAAACCGATGCGCAACTAAGCGCGGAACAAAATTGCGCTACCCATGATATTTGCCCGTGTGAGTGCGCGAAGCGCACTTTTGTTATGGTGTTATGGATAGTTCAAAATGGTAGAAGGTATCAGGATTATAGAGCAGATCAACCTGATAAGTAGAACCGACAGATATGTCATAATCAACCACCTGCCCAGTTACAAAGGTGATACGGTCGTCAGCACGAAGTGGGCATTGGTCGGTAGTGGCTATGACGAGGGCATGATAGATGGTCAGAGTCTCCACCGTGCTAAGATCGGTGATCTGAACGGTGACATTAGGGATATGAGTAGTGCCGGTCAGCGATTCGCTATCCCATGATTGCGCTTCTTCAAGCGATGCGGGGAACAGATTATTATCTCTTTGGACAGTTCCGTTTTCGACGGTACTGTCATTAATATATTCGGTTTCGGCCGCTTCGGTTGGATTATAACCGTCAGCGGTTTCTTCAATCGGAGATTCGTCAGTAGCATCTTCAGTCGAAATATATTCGGTAGCGCTCTCTTCGGATGGAGCATAGGCGACATCCGCTTCGGCGATCGGTTCGTAGTTTTCTTCGGCGACCGACGTTTCCGACATTTCGGTATCGCTGTTATATAGATTCCCCAACTCATCCCCGGTATTGTTGGTACGGACAGCAATGATGGCGGTTGGAATGATTATAATGGCGCAGGCGCAGGCGGCCACCAGATACAGATGGCGCCGGGCATTTTTCGCGAAGCGGTGGGCAAAGGAGGGCTTTAAGGGCGTAACTTGGTTGGTACGCTCATTCAGTCCGGCTTCAATCCGATCCCACAGATCGGGCATTTCTTGTTCGGCCATGTGCCGGTATTCATCTTCAAATCGTTTACTCATATCCGCACCTCCTTAATTTAGTGATAGCAT
>JAITWD010000124.1 GCA_031285465.1 Lachnospiraceae bacterium | reverse complement strand
CGGCAGAACAGACCAGTACGCGGGTGGAGCAGTCCAACCGGCTGGTGGATAATATTAAAAATAGTATTTCGATGGCATCCGGTTCGGTAACGCTGGTATCGGATACCTTTAATAGTGTAGCAACCAGTGTCGATGAGATCAACCGTTCGATCAATGTGATCAATGAGCATTGTGCCGATGCGCTTGGGAAGGTAGCGGATGCTGATATTAAAACCCAAAATACCAATTTGATCATTCGCCAGCTGGAAACCGCCAGCAAGCAGATCGGTAAGATTGTCGGGATTATCAGTGACATTGCTGATCAAACCAATATGTTGGCGCTCAATGCAGCGATTGAGGCCGCCGGTGCCGGAGAGGCCGGTAGAGGGTTTATGGTGGTGGCTAATGAGGTCAAAGAATTGGCGCGGCAGACCGCCGATGCTACCGACGAAATTTCCGAACAAATTGAAAATATGCAACTTAGCATGCCGGAAGCGGTAGGAGCGGTCACCGAAATAACCGGTTTGATCAATGGGATGACCGAGTTTGTCAAATCACTCACCCAAGAGGTGGATCAGCAGGGACGCCGGAGCGTACAAATCGCCGATGAGTCGGCGGCGGCGGCACGGCGGATGAACGAAATATCCACCGAGATAGAACGGATCTCCGAAAATGCGTTGTCGGTCACCTTAACCGTCCAGGATTCGACTAAGGGAGTCAATGAAATTGCCCGGTCAACCTCTGAATTGGTTATCGGTACACAGGAAATTGCCATGAACTCAGAGCGCGCATCTAATAATATCAGGGAGATCGATCGGGCGACAAAGGAAATGTCGTCAGGGTTGATTGATATCTCCCGTAACATACAGCTTATTCATGCCGAGGCGGGATCGGTTCAAAGTAGTGCTGGGCAGACCAATCGTTCCAGTGAAGAATTACTTAACACTGCGAAAGGGATGGAGGAATTTGTAGGAAGGTTTAAATTAAACAGCTAATGGGCAATATTAGAATATTAATTGCTGACGGTTCGCCGGTTTATAAAAAGCTATTTATGGAGGCATCGGCTGAAGCGGCAGAAAAGGTCGAGATGATCTATGTTTCTACAGCCGGGATGGTATGCGAAGCGATCCGAAATAGTGTTTTTGATATCGTAGTAATCGATGTAGAGTTAACAAAACCAGATAGTATTGAATTTATTTCAGGGATCAAAGAGGTATTACCACAGGTGATAATCTTGCTTACGGCAGCCCCATCGCCGAGGAACGGGATTATTTTTGCTAAAGCGGTCGATAACGGTGTGTATTCCTGTCTGATCAAACCGATAGAAAGTAGTTATAAGGATAATTATCTAATGATCAGAAGAACCATGAAAAACATGGTGAATTGGTTGCGGCAGAGTAACTTGAGCGAAGGATTGTCGTCCGATCTTAGATTGAATCAGGAAGTGGCAAAAGTGGTGTCGGAAGTCTCAAAGGTGATGCCCGACGCGGTAAGTATGCCATCGGATGGAACAGAAGTTATGCAGGAAGCGGTGGGTAGCAGCTGCCGTCCGGAGATTGTCTTAATCGCGTCATCAACCGGTGGCCCGTCAGCACTTAGGAGGATACTATCATCGCTTAAGGCAGATTTTCCGGTGCCGATATTAGTGGTTCAGCATATGCCCGATTATTTCTCTGAAACAATGGCGGCTAATCTGCGGCATAAGACAGCATTAAAAGTAAAGGTGGCTGAGAATGGTGATGACCTGACAGCGGGTACGATTTATATAGCACCGGGACAATGGCATATGAAGATGGATGGCGATAAAAAAATTGTACTTGATGATACCCAGCTGGTAAATGGAGTCCGTCCGTCGGCCGATGTACTATTTACATCAATTGCCGATAATCCATGCTGGTCATGTGTGATGGCGGTTATTTTGACCGGAATGGGCAGTGATGGTAAGGGGGGGGTTGAACGCTTGAAAGCAAGTACTAATTGTATATGTCTGGCACAAAGCGAAGAAACAAGTGCAATTTATGGTATGCCCAGGGCGGTCATTGAAGGCGGTCTGGCTGATAAAATTTTGGACCTGGACATAATTGCAGAAACGATAGAAGGTTTTTTCATTTAATAAATTCTCAATAAAAAAAACATCAAGTTTATTGATATGAATTGGTGAATACCATAAGAAAAGAGAAAGGCATGGATAATTTTAATTTTAAACCGGCATACAGTTCGATTAATCCGGATGAATTGGAACTTTTTCGTAAATATCTTTGTGCTAAGAGTGGTATTCTAATTCCGCCGGAGAAGGCCTACATGTTTGAAACCAGGTTATCTAAGATGATCGTGGACGTCGGGGTTGATTCATTTAAGGAATTATATGACTATTGCGTATCAGGAGTGAACCCTCAGGCAACCCAAAAGATCATCAATGCGATGACCACTAATGAAACCTTGTGGTTTCGTGACACCTATGCCTGGAAAGTGATCGAGGAGCGTTTGTTGCCCCAGTTGATCGAGCAGCTAAGAAGCGGAGTTAAGAAGCGGATCCGGATTTGGAGTGCGGCAGTCTCTACGGGACAAGAGATGTACTCAACGGTGATGTGCATCGACAATTATCTGAAAAAGAACAACATTTGTGATATCACACTGGCTGATTTTGAATTTTTGGCGACCGACATTTCCAGTCGCGTTTTAGAAATAGCTCAAAAAGGGCGTTATGATGCCATCAGTATTATGCGCGGACTGAGTGATCACTACCGGACCAGATATTTTGTCAGTGATCATGCGGCATGGAATCTGGACCGAAGCATTCGGGATGCGGTCAACTTTAAGCATTTTAATCTTCTAAACAGTTATTTAGGATTTGGTACCTTTGATATTATTTTCTGCCGTTACGTTTTGATATATTTTTCCGATGATCTAAAAAAAGCGGTTATCACAAAGATGCATGATCAATTAAACGAAAAAGGGACTTTCTTTACCGGTAACTATGCTTTATATGATCTTTTCGAAGATAATTTTAATGCCGATTATTATGAAAAGCTGACCTATTACACTAAAAAGTAATAAGAACTTGGGGTTGAGCAGTGAAAGGTGGTGCAGGGCAAAACATGAAGATACTTATTGTTGATGATTCATTGGTAACCAGGAAGGTGATAAAGGCGGTCGCGGAGGCACAGGAATTTGAAACCGAAGAGGCGCAGGATGGAATCGAAGCACTGGGAAAAATGCCGGATATTTATCAGGAACTTGATCTAATCCTGCTTGATTGGAATATGCCAGAAAAGAGCGGTTATGATATCTTAGTAGAGTTGAAAAGTTCCGATCAATATAAACACATTCCGGTGATGATGGTGACGGCAGAGGGGCAGAAGAGCAGTATTGTGGCTGCGGTCCGAGCCGGTGCCGTTAATTATCTGACCAAACCATTTACAGTGACCGAATTGGAATCTAAAATTTTTGAATGCATTCAGAGAGAAGGTGGTTTCTAATGAATACAT
>JAITWD010000082.1 GCA_031285465.1 Lachnospiraceae bacterium | reverse complement strand
AGTACTCAAACCACCACAAACCCGCGAAATCCCCGCGCCGAGTAATAGGAATCGGCGCCGTTATGATAGGTAAAAACATGATGGTAGCGATAATCGCAGAAGAGCGCCCCACCCAGTTGCCGGATTTCGGGCGGAGTCAATATCCAACTGGAGGTTTTTTGGTCAAACTGTCCCCATTGTGCCAGCAGACGATATTGATCTTCATCAAGCATTTGGATGCCCATTTCCTCAGCCATGTTAACGGCGCTGTTAGCCGGTTTGTTCTGCTTGCGTCCGTCCAAAGCGGCCTGATCGTAGCAAAGGCTCCGGCGCCCGGTCGGGCTTTCCGCCGAACAGTCAAAGAAGGTGTAGGTATTTTCCTTCTCGTCATAATAAACAACATCCGGTTCGCCGCCACTTTGTTCCATCAGATAAAGGGAGAGGAGCAGTTCAGGGGCGGCGGTAAGCTTCGCCTGTAAGCCATCCCACCGGACCCCTTCATGGCGCTCGTGGTGCTTTTCAAAACGCGTTTTCAAAGTCGTAAGCAGTTCATCCTGCTGGGCGGTTGTTAAAGGTTCATTCATATTCATTTTTGTCTCCATTTCTGTGATTAATGATCAAAACGTAACCATTCAGAACCTTCATCGTTAAAGTTACTTTGTCAAAATGACAAAGTAACTTGTGAGCGATCCATAAAGATCACCGGTGGTGAACAACTTAATAGTTACATTAAAACTTACTTTAAAAATATATCACAAAAATAAATGGCGCGCAAGGAAATGGTGAAAAATACAAGCGGGCGCGAAAGGCACAAAACACCTCGCGGAACAGTGGCATGTGAACAGCAACAAAACTAATTCATAGACCCTCACCGTAATCGGCGCGATACTGCTCGATCAACCGTTCCTGCCAGTCATCCACCGGCTTTAGTTTACCGAAAAAGAAGCGCAAAATTTTCGGTTCATCGGTAAACTCCAGTCCCCCGATCAGATCGCTATGCTCAAAGAGCCAGATGATCCGGTCGACCGCAAAGTGGATCTGTGAGAGGGTAAAGACCCGACGCGGCAGTGCCAGTCGTAACAGTTCCATCTTGGCGATCACCTCTTCACCATTTTCATCCCGGTCCTCCGAGAGGGTGCCCCGCTCGGTGCCACGGATGCCGCCGATCAGATAGAGCGCACAGGCAACGGCGGCGGCAGGATATTGGTTAGGCGGGACGTGGGGCACGAACTTACTACAGTCAATGTGCACCCCCAGTCCTCCCGCCGGGGTCACCATCGGCACCCCCTTTTCGGTCAGAAGTCTTGTCATCTCTTCAATAAAGATCGGTCCCTGTGAAATCATATCTTCATCCATACTCTCGGAAAGTCCCACCGCCATCGCTTCGATTTCCCGCACCGAAATACCGCCATAGGTGGAGAAGCCTTCATATAATGGCGTTAATTCCCGGACCGCCTGATAGTGCTCCTCCCGCCGGAAGCACATGCCGCCGCCGCGCGAGCAGGTCAGTTTACGCGCCGAAAAATAGATGATGTCAAAGCAGTCACTGATCTGTTTGGTAATCTCGGCGATGCTCATATCCTGACAACCGTCCTCACGGGCCTTGATAAAATAAAGATTGTCCGCGAGCAGACTGGCATCGAGCAGGTAGATCAGCTGATGCTCCCGGCAAACCTCCGCAACCGCCCGGATATTTTCAAGCGAAACCGGTTGCCCGCCGATCAGATTGGTCCCCACCTCCATCCGGACAAAGGCAATCGATTCCCGCCCCTTCTTAGCGATCAACTGTCGTAGCTTATCCACATCAATATTGCCCTTAAAAGGACATTCGCTCTGCGCCTCCCATCCTTCATCAAAAAGCAGTTCCTCAAGGACCCCTTCTTTTTTCAGAATATGGGCACGGACGGTGGTAAAGTGGTGGTTCATCGGCACGATCTGCCCCGGCTTAAGCAAAAGCTCACACAGCAGATGTTCGCATGCCCGCCCCTGATGGGCCGGAACGAAATATTCCATGCCAAAGGCAGCACGCACCTCCTCTTCCAGACGATAAAAAGAAGCGCTGCCGGCATAGGCATCATCCGCCGCCATCATCGCCGCCAATTGGCGGTCACTCATGGCATTGACACCGCTGTCGGTAAGCATATCAAGGAAAACATGTTCATTTTTGAGCAGATGGGCATTGTTGCCCGCCTCGGTGTTGATGGCGATACGCTCATCAAGCGACGGCAGGGTCAGCTTCTGGACGATCCGCACCTTATGCATTTCCAGGGGGACCGGTTTGGTTTTTAAGAATTTAGTTTCGGGCATTGAGCTACTCCTTTGAGGTTTGGGTTTATTTTGGTTTTGTGCAACGTGATGTTATTATTGACCAGTTTTGGGGGAAATATTTGACGGTTGGTGAATTTTCAAAGGTCGCTGAATTTTTAAAGATAAATTTTCAAATTCAAAATAGAAGGGTGGTCACTTTTTTAGAAAAACTTTAAATTTTGACGCTATATCGTTTGATTTTGACGTGCGTCGTTTTTTTTAATGTATTTGTGATATTATTGGAAATGTAGAAATGGTCAATTAATTAGACTATACACCACAACAATTTTGGGTTTCCCGCTCAGAGGAAATCTAAAAGCAACAGAACCATTAAAAGAAAGAAAAAAAGAAAGAAAAGAGGAAAGAGAAAATGAGAAAAATTTTATTTACCCTGCTCACCGTCATACTTTCACTTAGTTTTGGTATGATAGTTTTTGCCGGTTCATCAAGGGAAGAGCAAAATTATTTTGATGATGAACCCTATGTATTTACGATCATTCCGGAGACTCCGGAGTGGAAAGCATTTACATCTAAGGCTGAAAAGCTGGCAGTTAGTCAGATCCCGGAAGATAAGCTGGCAAATATGACAACAAGAGCCCTTTTAGAAACCGTTATGAACTATCCATTGATCACCGACTATTTTGCGTTTAATACTGTTGAGGATGCATACAATACAATGTTTAATGATTTCAATGGTTTTCGGGAACTCTACAATAGAACCGACAGTGGTATGGCAATTATTAATGAATATAGAGCAGCGCGTGTCCTGTCGGCGACAGAAGCGTTAACTGCAAAACCAAAGGAATTCTTCAAACCATCGACTTTAGAGTACCTTTTTGCCTGTAATGAAATTACCAAAGGAAATTCATTTCTTAGGTCAAGTGAATATATGCTCTTTAAAAGTATTTTTGCTGAAAAAGAACAACTGCGGGATGCTGCGGGAATCTATTCATCCAATTCAGCAATTATATCAAAGTATGAATCCGAAAATAGGAGTCCATTATTAAGGGATCTTGATCCTGACTATACGACAATATTCAACTCAATAAAAACGCCAAAGGGTACTTATGTCTTATCTGTTTGTCAAACGGACGATGACCTAACCGGTTCAGAAATAGCGCTTATAAATAATGAATATGCCACTAGCTATCCTACGGCAATAAGAATCGCCGGTCCGTCTAACCGATATAATTGTCATTCATATGCATGGCACAGCACTTCCACATCTAATAACTATTGGATTGATTATCCATTCAGTTATATAAATGATGGCAGTTATTATCTGGTGAGTGGTACGCCACGGTCGGGCATGAAACTTCATTACTATAACGGTGATCATTCTGCTATTTCCATAGGGGCAAAGGTTATAAATGGTGCCCAAACACATTG
>JAITWD010000022.1 GCA_031285465.1 Lachnospiraceae bacterium | reverse complement strand
CGTGATACCGATATGGCAACCGAGATGGTTAAGTACTCGAATAACAACATTCTTGCCCAGGCAGGTCAGGCGATGTTGGCACAGGCCAATCAGTCTAACCAAGGTGTTTTATCCTTACTATAATAATCAATCGATCAGTCATTTTTAATCAGTCAGTAAGAAAATGATTAAAGGTAGTAGCCTAATATACATGATCCGAGGTTGACATTTGTCGACCTCGGGTGTATATTAAATGTAAGGTAACGGAATATCTTACAAATTAATGTTTTTTTATATTAATCGCAAGGATGCGGCAATAGTATTATAGTAGAATAAGTCATTTTATCATACTTGAAGTGAACATTTAGTTCAGTCTATTATAATCCTCACTATAATTCCGAAGTTGATATTCGGCGTGTAGCATTCTTTATAAGATAGCTTCATGCCGTTTTTTGTTTTTATATTATATTGATATTTGAAGATTTAATAGTATCGGTAGTATTTATTAATCAATATTTATTAAATCTTTTAATATAAAACAAATAACTCCCCGTCGCAAGGATGCGGATGAGGGATATACTTCAAGGAGGATAAAGTATGGTAGTACAACACAATCTTACAGCCATGAATTCAAACCGTATGCTGGGTGTTACAACAGCATCACAGGCAAAGTCAACCGAGAAGCTTTCTTCCGGTTACAAGATCAACCGTGCAGCTGATGATGCTGCCGGGCTAGCCATCTCAGAGAAGATGCGCCGTCAGATCAGAGGTCTGACCCAGGCTACAGCCAATGCACAGGACGGAATTTCTGCCGTTCAAACCGCCGAAGGTGCGCTTAATGAAGTGCATGACATGTTGCAACGTATGAACGAACTGGCTATTAAAGCCGGTAATGAAACATTGGAAAGCGTTGACAAGGATTATATCCAGTCGGAGCTGACCGCGTTACAGGATGAAATAGATCGTGTAGCTGAAACCACGACATTTAATGAGCAGAGTCTATTGGACGGAACCTTTTCAGAAGGTAAGATGGTTCAAGTCGGAGCAGAGGTCGATGCTGCTAACCAGATTAAGATTAAAATCGGGAAAATGGATTGGGATGAAATAACAAAAGATGCCGCCGACCCACAGTTAGTAGTAACCGGTGACTATGATACCATCAAAGATACGGTTGAAACAATTAAAACAGCACTGCAAACCGTTTCGACCCAGCGTTCCGATCTCGGTGCCGTACAGAATCGGTTAGAGCATACGGTAAATAACCTTAAGAACGTAGTGGAGAACACTACTGCTGCTGAAGCGGCGATCCGTGATACCGATATGGCAAGCGAGATGGTTCGTTATTCCAACAACAATATTCTGGCTCAAGCCGGTCAGGCAATGCTTGCGCAGGCTAATCAGTCCAACCAGGGTGTCCTGTCATTATTGGGATAATCCGGTATTTACGTAGGTTGATTTAACAGATGATTTACATTATATAGTATTAGTATAAAGAGACATACAGGATAATAATTCCTGTAAAACTCGCACATTTATTTAATGGTAATAATAGCTTGTAAGAGGCTGTTGCACCAAATCGAGGAGAGGCTGATAATATCGGCCTCTTTTTCGTGTTAATTTTTTTTAAAAAAAATATAAAAAAGCACTAAAGTATTTTTAGGTGCGTCCGATATAATATACAAGTAAAGCAAATACTTAAAAAACCGGTTAAACAAAGTAAGTAAATACACCAAAACAAAATACAACTAAATAATGGAAAGCAACAAATTGCAATAGAGCAGAGGTTGCGTGATACTTCAAGAGAAACTAAGCAATACCAGGTCATCAACATTTCATGTCAGGCACAAACATAACAATTTAATTTAAAATAGCATCGCACGGAAAGCGCGATATCTACTTTCAAGGAGGAATTCACTATGGTAGTACAACATAATCTTACAGCAATGAACTCAAACAGGATGTTAGGCGTAACCACCGCTTCACAGGCTAAATCAACCGAGAAATTATCTTCAGGTTATAAGATTAACCGCGCCGCTGATGATGCTGCCGGATTGGCAATCTCTGAAAAAATGAGACGTCAGATGAGAGGTTTGACCCAGGCAACTTCTAACGCACAGGATGGAATTTCTGCAGTACAGACTGCTGAAGGTGCCTTGAATGAAGTTCACGATATGTTACAGCGTATGAACGAGTTGGCTATCAAAGCCGGTAATGAGACCTTGGAATCGGTTGATAAGGAATATATCCAATCTGAACTTAATGCATTAAAGACTGAAATCGACCGTGTAGCTCAAACCACCACCTTCAATGAGCAGAACCTATTGGACGGAAGCTTCTCTGAGGGTAAAAAAATCCAAGTAGGTGCAGAGGTTGATGATCCTAATCAAATCGCTATTACGATTAAGCAGATGAACTGGAATACGATATCAGGTGGAACTGTACCGGATGTTACCAAGGATTATGATGCAATTAAAACAACTGTATCAACCATTAAAGTAGCTTTACGTGAAGTGTCAAAACAGCGTTCCGATCTTGGTGCGGTCCAGAATCGTTTAGAGCATACTGTTAACAACTTAAAGAATGTTGTTGAGAATACCACTGCTGCTGAATCGGCTATCCGTGATACCGATATGGCAACCGAAATGGTTAGATACTCTAATAACAATATATTAGCACAGGCTGGGCAGGCGATGCTGGCACAGGCTAATCAATCAAATCAGGGTGTATTATCCTTACTTGGATAATTAAAATAAAGTTAATGAGTAGGCTAAAAGTACCCGTAAAGGTACTTTTAGCCTTTTTATTGTGTAGCATAAAAAAATAAGTTAAGGGAATAATATATCATTTGACAATTTGGGGGCCAAAGATGCGAGACAGCGATATCAAAGCACAGATTAATCAGAAACGTGCAGAAATGAATAAACTTTTGGAGAAGGGCGATTTTGCGTCCTACATGCAGATAAGTAAAGAAGTTGATAAAATATGGAGAGTGGTGTTGAATAAGGACTGCGGTTTGAGATACCTTTATACTTTTATTGCCATTTGGCGAAATGAGAAGGTGTTGGGAGAGCGTACCATTTTGGAAGGAATAAAAAATGTTGATGAGCTAGTGGAAAAATGTCGTGTTATCCGTCATGCGATGAGACGTCTGGAGAATGATTTTCCGGACGAATTATGCTTGGAAGCAATAAGTAATATTGCCGATATGCAGCTAAGTAAAACGGCATTTCAGTTTTTGCTCCCCAGTGTGGTGGAGGATGAACAAAAGGTAATGCGAAGAATTTCGGAAATCAATGAGCTGTATCAGGGATAATAATAAAAAATACTTAACAAACTTAACAAAAGACATACAATGATTAAGGATGAGAAAGGTTTGGTAACCGGATGGACAAGCATAAGATCAGTTTTATTTTATGCAGCAATAATGATCAATATTTAACCGAGTGTTTTCACTACCTGTCTCAATTGGAGATTCCAGAGGGATACACGATCGACACACTGGTGATTCCCGATGCGGTGAGTATGGCAGCGGGGTATAATGAGGGAATGAGGGCAAGCGATGCGAGAATAAAGGTTTATCTTCACCAAGATACCTTTATCCGGCATCGTGCTTTTGTGCAGGATATTTTGGACATATTTGATTCGGATCCAGCGATCGGGATGATCGGGATGATCGGAGCGAGACGCTTGTGTTGGGACGGGGTTATGTGGCATCAGCGACGGGTGGGAAACATTTATCGCCTAGATAGGATAAAGAGATATGAGCCGAGCAATATTGAGGTGATCACACATGGGACTGCGGAGGTCGAAGTGGTAGATGGTTTGATGATGATTACCCAGTATGATCTGCCTTGGCGGGAGGATATTGTGACTGGGTGGGATTTCTATGATGTGTCACAATGCTTAGAATTTCGTCGTGCCGGTTATAAAATTGTTGTTCCGGGTCAGCAGTCACCATGGTATATCCATGATTGTGAATTGCCCAGCTTTTGGAATTATGAGGAAGCAAGAAAGAAAACTATTGCTGCCTATCCAGATTTTTTCCCAGCAAAGAAAAGTTTTTATTTTTGCTATAGCGACAGGATAAAGAATAAACATATTGCATGGGCCTTGGTGGAATTGGGTTATGAGGTGCGGATGGACACTGGGGAGGTGCATATAGAAAATTATGTTGAGCGTGATAAGGACGACTTTGCTGAGCGAATGAAGAGTAATCGGTGTGATTATGTCATCAGCTTTAATTTGTCACCGGAGATAGCTCAGGCCTGTTATGAAGAGGGCATTCCTTACATTGCCTGGTGCTATGATTCACCACTAAAAGAGCTAAATGGATGGTTTGCCTCCTATCCGACCACCCATATTTTTGCAATGGATAAAAGGGAAATGGCACGATTAGCTTATAAAAAATTACCCCATCTTAATTACATGCACCTGGCAGGTAACGTAACCATGATGAACGGGCTGGTTATCAGTGCTGAGGATGAACAGATATATAGTCATGATGTTTCTATGGTGGGCAGCTTGTATTACCGGGATAGTAGTCAGGTTATGGCCGAATTAGAAGATGAAATAATAGAAGAAGAGCTACGGGCTTTTGTGAATGATCCGATAGGGGACTGGCGGAATGAGGTTAAAATTTACGACCGGTTGTCCGATGCGGCAGTTAATCGGCTGGTTGAGATTAAAAGTGATGCCAGGAAGCGTTTTGATATGGATAACCGATATTTCTATGAGACCATTCTGACAAGGGATATTACCCATCGTGAGCGGGTTTTGATCCTGTCGGAATTGGCCAAGCGGTATGATGTGCATTTATATACCACCAGCAAGGAAAATATTCCGGACAAGGTACATGTTCATGGCCAGGTAGATCCTGGAACAGAGGCACCCAAGGTATATCATCTTAGTAAAATAAATTTGAATATTACACTGCGATCAATTGAAACGGGTATACCGATGCGGGTATTTGATGTAATGAGTGTGGGCGGATTTATGCTTAGTAATTATCAGGAGGAGCTGGAGGAGTTATTTATTCCGGATAAAGAAATAGTTTTATTTCGAACGCTGGGTGAGTGTATAGCAAAGGTGGATTATTATTTAAAACATGAGCGTGAACGACGGGCCATCGCCATCGCGGGGTACGAAAAAATTAAGAAGCACTACAACTACCCGCAGGTTTTGCAAAAAATAATTTCCATCGTTGATGAAAGTATCAGTAGAGATAAAGCGTTTGTAAACCAAGATGATTTTGAAAAAGAAAGTGATTTAGACAAAAAGGGAAGGGATTATAAAGGTATCAATAATAGTGGTATAGGCAATAAAGTTACAAAAAACACACGGTCAAAGCAGGATTTTAACCGTGAAGGCATTACGGGATGGGAATAATTATGAGCTACTATAAAATGTGCCTATGAAGTATTTGGGCTTTTGCCCGCAGGTTACTCCATTAATTCTGACAGCCGATTCAACGCTGGGGGGAAATCGCCACATTTTTTGTAATACATCAGTGCAATTTCCATGTTGTTCATACCATCATAAATACGGGCGATGTGGTAGCAGGGCAGGAAGGAATTGACTCCCTGTTGCCGGCCAGCCGGCATCGTAATGGCTTTTAAAAATTCGCCCAGTGCTTTGACCGGTTGTTGATTGGCAAGATATATCCGCCCCATCAGATAAACAAAATCGGTCAGACGCGAATATGAATTATAATGATCAGCAAAGGTTAGTGCCATTTTGGCCTGTCCCAGCTTTAAGAGTGACTGTCCATAGCAGACCATCATGGTTTGAACATATTCCAAGTTTGGGTCGGAAGTCAGAGATAAACCCTCAGCAAACCATTTGCAGGCACTCTCATAGTCATCTCCAAGAACATAAGATTGCCCCAGTTGAAAGTAAAGATACGCATCATCCTGGGTATGGGATAGGGCGGTCATAAGGAGATCAATATTCCGTTTGTTTTTTTGGGCAATTTTTTCGGGAGTACCCACATAACCGGTATGATAGACCTTTAGAGGAATATCGAAAGAAACCAATTCTTGTGACTTTAAAGGCGAGACCTGCTCGTGAATGGTACCGGTATACTGATAATGTTTGCGGGAATATAGACGTACCAGTTTAGTTGTGTAGGTTCGTCGATCATCACCAAGCATAGCATTTTCTATTTCCAGTAGTCCAACGTAACGGGGATATTGACGGATTAAGGATAAAATGCCAGGAAGATTGATTTCGGTGATGAATTCATCGCAATCCAAGGTGAGGATCCAATTATTGGTTGCCTGTGCTGCGGCAAAGTTTCGGGCGGCACTAAAATCGTTTATCCATGTAAAGTCAACCAATTTGGTAGCATATGAGTCGGCAATTTCTTTAGTGCGATCGGTAGAACCGGTATCGACAACAATAATTTCAAAATTATAGGGTTTGAGCTTTTGCAGACATTTTTCGATATTTTCTTCTTCATTTTTAGCAATGATACACACTGAAATAGGAGTCATTAGGTAGCCCTTTCGCTATGAAATATAATGGTTTAGTAGGATGATTGCCTAAACTTATCTTCTTAAATTATAATAGAAGATAGGGAAAACAGCAACCTTTGATACTTCGGAAGGTATATGAAATTGCTATACTATATTATTATTTCCACGCGCTCGATCATACGGGTGATTTTCTTGTCATGCCAGAAGGATTCTGGTACAATATATTTTGTGAGATTGAATCAAACATGGACCAACCTGTTGGAAGGGGATGTACTTAGGATGATTAGCCTGGACAATGTGACCTTGCGGTCATTACAGATGATACAACTGGAATTGCTATTGGAGGTGGATCGTATTTGCAAGAAAAATGCGATTGCCTATAATATTATTGCCGGAACTTTATTGGGAGCGGTACGGCACCAAGGATATATCCCTTGGGATGATGATGCTGATGTGGCATTCTTACGTGAGGAATATGAGCGGTTCAGGGAGGCTTGTAAGAAGGATTTGGATCGAGAGCGATTTTACTTTCAAGATCACCGTAATACACCGGGCTATCGCTGGGGTTACGGTAAATTGCGTCGTAAAGAGACCCAGTTTATCCGGGAGCATCAGGAGTTTATGCCGTATGAGCAGGGCGTTTTCATTGATATATTTCCGCTTGATCAGGTTCCAGACAGCTATCCTGGGCGAATGATCCACAATTTCCATTGCTTTGCAATAAGGAAAATATTGTGGTCGGAGGTTGGCAAGACGGCCGATCGTAGCCTGGTTATGCGGGGCCTTTATGGGCTGTTAAGCTGTATCCCGGAGCGGGTGGTATTTAGACATTATTATCACTTTATGCGAGAGGGAAACCGTAAGAAAACCAAATGGGTGCGGATTTTGACCTTTCCTACCCCTAATAAGCAATATGGATATCGGAAGATTTGGTATCAAAAAAGTAAGTTGTATCAATTTGAAGGTCATAGTTTTCCCGGGGCCAAGGATTATAAGGAATACTTAACCTTTAAATTTGGGGATTATATGACACTTCCCCCCGCTCATTTGCGGAAGACCCACCCGGTATCAAGCATAAAATTGTCGTGAGATTCTATTAAAATGTGTATGCTATAAAAGGATGCTGACAGGTAAGATGCAAGCATAAAAGCTATAGCATAAAAACGGAAGGTTATCACAGATGAAGAAAGTCATTACTTATGGTTCATTTGATTTATTTCATGACGGACATTACAATCTGCTTAAAAGAGCAAAAGAATTGGGCGATTATCTGATTGTAGGTGTAACGACCGAGCAATATGATGAATCACGTGGTAAGCTCAACGTGGTTGATTCACTAATGGATCGAATTGAACATGTTCGCCGGACAGGCTTTGCTGATGAGATTATTATTGAGGATCACAAAGGTCAGAAGGTTGAGGACATTTTAAAGTATCATGTTGAAATTTTTACGGTTGGTTCGGATTGGATTGGAACCTTTGATTTTTTAAAGGAATATTGTGAGGTGGTCTATCTTGATCGGACTAAGGATATTTCCAGTACCTCACTGAGAGCACGCAATTTTTCTATCATTCGTGTGGGGGTGATCGGTACCGGACGGATAGCCCGGCGCTTTGCACCCGAAGCTAAATATGTCAGCGGGGTTAATGTTGAGTGTGTTTATCATCCGACAAAAGAGAATGCGCATGTCTATGCTGAAAAGTTTGAATTAAAAAGTTATACTGATGATTTGGCCACCTTTTGGACTGAAGTGGATGCTGTTTACATTGCCAGTCCACATCAGACTCACTATGGCTATGCAAAAGCAGCATTGGAGAAAAAAAAGCATGTTTTGTGTGAAAAACCAATGGTACTTAATGAGAAGGAAGCCAAAGAACTGAGTAGGTTAGCGGTTGAAAGTGGTTGTATTTTATTTGAAGCTATTAAGACCGCTTTTTGTCCCGGATTTGCGCAGTTGATCAATATTGCCAGAAGTGGCGTTATAGGGGCGATCAGGGATGTTGAAGCCACTTTTACTAAATTGGAGTCGCCACTTTCCAGGGAGTTGACCGATACAGTAACGGGAGGAAGCTTTACCGAGTTGGGGAGTTATGCGTTATTGCCGATTGTGAAGCTGTTGGGAACCAATTATCAGGGACTGCGGTTTGAATCAATAAGAGCGGATAACGGGATAGATATCTATACAAAGGCTTATTTCAATTATTTAAATGGTTTTGCAACGGCAAAGGTTGGCTTAGGGGTTAAATCGGAAGGACAATTGGTGATTTCAGGAACTAAGGGATATATCCTTGTTGCAGCGCCGTGGTGGAAGACGGAATCTTTTGAGGTGCGGTTTGAGGATGAGGCGCTGAATGAGCGTTATTTTGTAAAGTTTATGGGGGAAGGTCTGCGCTACGAATTGAGCGATTTTGCGGCGGCGATAAATGGGCATACCCATAAAGGACTGAAATTGACATTGGAGGAATCGGTCATGATGGCAACTGTAATGGAGACTTTTATGCTGTCCAGTAAAAAGGCCGATATATAAAGGAGAATTATGCTACAAAGACTGGACTTTCATATGGGTTTTGTTGAGGGTAGAGAAATTGTTTTGTGGGGAAATGGAACTGTAGCTATTAATGTGGTAAAAGATTTGAAATATAAAGGGTATGATTTTTCATTTTCGGTTTCTAATGATATAATTGATAAAGAGATTTTCTGTGATCGACCGGTTAAAAAAAAGTGTGTCATTAATCGGGAATTACATTATATTATTATTTCCTCAGCATTTTATGACGAGATTAGTAAAGAGCTGGATCAATTGGGTTATAAAGAAAAAAATGATTACTATTGCTGGGATAAGAGAATTCTGGAATATGATTTTTTATGGGATAATATTTTTATTGGACGGAATTCTTATGGATATCGCGCGTTCGAAAGTGTTTTAGGAGTGAATTCAAATCGTAATGTAATTGTTTCAATTGGACGATTTACTTCAATAAATGTCTCGGCACGGATGCAGGGGGACCACCCAATTAGTCGTTTATCAACCGGATTGCTTTCATTTATCGAAGTGGAAGATAAAAAATTGTATGAAACCAAGTACGCGCCCGTAGTTCCGAAAAACACCAAAATAACAATCGGAAACGATGTCTGGATTGGTGCCAATAGCTTTATCAATTACTCTAAGGTAAAGCAGATTGGTGATGGAGCGGTTATTGGAACAGGTGCTGTGGTGATTAAGGATGTTCCGCCATATGCGGTTGTTGCAGGAGTGCCGGCAAAAATCATTAAATACCGCTTTACAGAAGAACAAATTAAAATATTAGAAAATGTAAAGTGGTGGAATTGGGATGAAAATAAGTTAAGGCAACACGCAGAATTTTTCTTTAATCCAGAGATGTTTTTTGAGAAATATCAGAATTAAAAGTTTAAATTTATAAATCCATGTTCGAGTTATTTGAGATGATTATGATTTTAAGAAAATAAAAAATTTGATAAAACAGAAATAGGAAAAAATGAGCAAAATATCTATTATAATTCCGGTTTATAATGCAAAAGAATACCTGTCCAGATGTTTGACGAGTGTTTGTGGTCAGACCTATCAAGAGCTGGAAATTATTTGCGTGGATGATGGTTCAACCGATGGTTCGGGAGAGGTAGTGGATCGATTTGCAGAAACTGATCCACGGATCAGGGTTATTCACCAGAAAAATGGTGGAGAGAGTCATGCCAGAAATATTGGATTACAGGCCAGTAGTGGTGAGTATATCGGATTCATGGATTGTGATGACTGGATTGAGCCGGATATGTATGCAACATTGTTGGGCAACATGCTGGAAAAAGAGGTTGATCTGGTAGCGTGCGGTTTCTTTATTGATACGGATGTTGACAGTCGAGCGGAGGAAAATCAATTGCCGGTCGCCGGTACGGTTTTTGGGCGGACGGAATTGTTTGGGTATGTCTACAAGCGTGACTACTATAAGGCCTTTACCGGGTACATCTGGTGTAAATTATATAAACGACATTTATTATTGCGGGATGGTGAGTGGCTACAGTTCGATGAAGATATGCGTCTGGGTGGTGATAACCTCTTTTCGCTTAAAGCATTATCAAGAGTGACCAGGGCTTGTTATGTTCCTTGCTCGTTCTATCACTATTACCAACGGGATACATCGGCGATGCATACCCGTGTCGATTTGACAGCGTGGCTGGGGATTTTAAAGGGATATGAAAGAGGGATATTATATTTACAGGAGAATCGGATTGAAGAAGATATTATTCCATGGTTGCAACGATTTCGGGGATACTGGGCCTATCGGATTGCAGGATATGCATATGAGCAGAAGAATGCCTTGATCTTTCGCATGTGTCAGGCAGTTATGCAAGAGCATAAGGAAATGTACATGGTACTTAATAACGAATATCCGGGTAGGATTAGAGACTATCAGGCAGTATTGTCCCAAACAATAATCGAGGATAACGAATTAGTAAATTAGCAATTAGTGAGTTATTAATGATATGAGTATAAAAATAAACAACCGCAAAATGGAGAAAAGAATATGAAATGGAGAAATAAAGGTCATGAATTTGATGGTCTATATACAAATATGATGAGGAAGGAACGATTCTATTTATTTGGGGCGGGCGATTATGGTCAGCTCTTTTTTAAAATCATGAAAAATGAAATTGAGATCATCAGTTTTATTGATAATGATCCGCAAAAAAAAAGCAATAGTTGCATTACCTTGGAGCAATTAGACCAAATTAATGAAGAAAGCCAATTGGATGATAAGACAGGAATCATTTTGACGATGTCACAGATAGCGCGGATGTCGGCGGTCAAACAATTGAACGATCGTGGCTATCAAAAAGATATTGATTTTTTTGTTATGGAAGAGTTTATGTCGGTCTATTATGTGGATAAGTATGATCAAGTCTATATGACCAGTATTTCGTTTTTGCCTAGCACTATTTGTAATCTAAAGTGCAGGCATTGTCTAAATTTTAATCCCTTTGCGAAGCAGTTTTATGTACGGGAATGGGAGGATCTGGTACGTGATGTAGACCTTTTTTTTGAAAGTGTCGATCGGTTGATGATTTTTCATTTGAGTGGTGGTGAGCCATTGCTCTATCAACATACAGCTGATTTATTGGGATATATATATGAGCATTATGGTGACCGGATCGATCGTTTGCGGACGGTAACAAACGGAACCGTGGTGCCAGAGGACAAAGTGTTGGAGAAGCTGTGTCGCTATCCAATAGAAGTAACGGTAGATGATTACCTAGAGACCGTTCCGCAGTATAGTGACCAGTTCAAGCGGTTGATTGAAAAACTTGAACAATATAAAATCCGCTATGTCATTAATAAGGCAGAGTCGTGGATCGATCTGGCACCGGAAAAAACCGATTATTCACAGGAGAGTGATGAATGGCTGGAGCGACATGCCAGCGAATGTGAACAGACATGGCAGGAGCTGCGGGATGGCAAGCTTTATAGTTGTAACTATGCTGCATATGCGGTAGTGGCAAGGGTACTGGATGGTCAGGATCATGAGGAAACATATGATTTAAAGCAATGCTCGCCAAGCAATAAAAAAGAATTGATTGAGTTTAGATTGGGTTATAATGATAAAGGATTTACGGAATTTTGTAAAAGATGCCGTGGCTTTAACCAGAAGGATGCACAGATGGTTATTCCGGCATTACAGGTGGATGCACCATTTTATGATGATAAATGAAGGTATTAAGGGAGAAGTAGGGTATGAAAGTATATTATTCGTGTTTGGTTGATGATTCACCAAAATATCAATATGAGAGCTGGCTATGGGTTAAGACTCTAATTGAATTTGCTAAGATTTTACCTGAAAATATTTGGGTTCATTATATCGTGGCTAATGAAGAAGATGATTATTTAAAAAAAATGGCTTCTACCGGAGTAAATTTAGTTAGAGTAAATTCATTTGGTGATATGAAATATTGTAATAAAATTGTGCAGCTATCCAATGATAAGCTTTATTGTGCCGACGCAGTGATTTTAATGGACACAGACACTTTCTTAACAGAAGATATTTCCGGGTATATAGATTTTGATAAGGTTAATGGACGTGTTGTTACTAAAGGTCATCCGCCTACTTTTATTTTTGAAGATATACTGACCAAAGCTAATATTAAAAATGCCGGTTATTATCCCAAAGTTATTATCGGTGATTATAAAACAATACATGGTAATTTGAATGGGGGTCTTTATATTATACCGCAGCGTTTTCTTGTAAAGATAAATAAGTCGT
>JAITWD010000289.1 GCA_031285465.1 Lachnospiraceae bacterium | reverse complement strand
ACATCCATGAAGTGATATATCTCACCGTCGTTATATAGGTATTGCATATCTTTTCTATCTATTCGTGCTTGTGGGTATCGCTCGGTTGGTCGGAAGGTCTTTTCCACTACCCCACCGCTGATGACATTTCTAAGTTTAGTTCGGACAAAGGCGGCGCCTTTACCCGGCTTTACATGCTGAAATTCAATTATCTGGTATACGCTGTTCTCATACTCGATCGTAATACCATTTCTGAAATCTCCTGCCGAAACCATATGCTGTTCCTCCTAAATTCTCTACCTTATAATTCCTTACCAGTTTATAATAAAAAAATAATTATTTCAACCTTTTTTTGATTTTATTTCCTTTATCGTGTTTTTATTGCCTTTTTCGCAGCTATACTTATTGATTTTGTTGATGTTGGGGTCAAAAGGTATTTTGACCGTTTTCCGCCAACGAACAAAGAAAATCTATCGCCTGTAAATATCCGTCCAGCCCCTGTCCCATGATCTGCTTATCACAGACCGGTGCCGTGACCGATATCTGTCGAAAGGGTTCCCGTGCCATAATATCAGAAATATGCACCTCCACCTTCGGCAATGCAAATGATGCCAAAGCATCCCTGATGGCATAGCTGTAATGGGTGTATGCCCCGGGATTGATGATGATCCCTTCGGTTTGATCATAAAAGGCATCCTGGATCCGGTCAATGATGGCGCCCTCATGATTGCTTTGAAAAACTTCAATCGCATTGCCGGTCTCCTGCCCCTTTTTACCGATCAGACTAAGCAGATGGGGATAGTCTTGCTTGCCGTAAACCGCCGTTTCCCTGATACCCAGAAAATTAAGGTTGGGACCATTGATGATGAGTATTTTCATAAGATTGGGTACTCCTTTATAGTGGTCTTTTATTGTCTTTTATGTCGTTACACATAGCACGCTCAGGATCGACTGGGCGATCGCCTGCGGATCTTGATCGGAGGTATCAATAATAATATCGGCCGCCGCTTCATAAACCGGATGACGGACCGTCAATAGTTCCTCTGCCCGCTTAGCCGGCTGTTCCTGTGCCAGTAGCGGTCTCGAACAATCGCCCTGCAAACGCGCCATGATCACCGGAAGGGCGGTTTTTAGGTAGCAAACCTTGCCCAGTTGTTTCATCATCTGACGGTTTTCCTCCTTCATCGGCAAGCCACCGCCAACCGAGATGATCTGCCCGGCTTCACTCCCGTTCAACAATTCCCGCAGGCAGTCGGTTTCTGCCTGTCGGAAAAAGGCTTCGCCATAAGACTCAAAAATTGCACTCACCGTTTTCCCCATTTGTTTCTCGATAAAATGATCGGTATCGACCAAGGGGGCACCGGTCTCAGCCGCCAGGATACGACCAACGGTACTCTTGCCACAGCCCATAAAACCGATCAGGATAATATTAACCATTACTCGCTCGCACCTTTCTGATTGCGCTTTAATCAGCGTTTCCCTAAAACAGCGATCAGCTCCTGATAGACCGTTCCGATGAACGCCTCCGGCACCGTGATCTGATGCCATAATTCAAATGCCTGTACCGCCTGATATAATAACATCTTTAAGCCGTTATAGGCCCTTCCGCCGGCCGCACGGACCAATTGCATGAACAAGGTATTGTCCGGCTGGTAAATAAGCTCGTAACCGGTATGGACCAGACTATAAAATGAGGGATCGGTAATAACCGCCTCCTCACTGTGCCGGCCCAGTCCGACACTGGTTGCCTGGATGGCCAGATATTTTTGCGCGGGCAGTAGTACACGATCGGCAATGGCCATTCCGACCGCACAATGTCGTCCCGCTGCCCGATCGACCTCGACCGCCAGCTCCACCGCCTTTTGGGCCGAGCGGTTCATGATCGTGATGGTCGCCGCCCCGTTAACGCCACACATAAAGGCGGCCGCCCGGGCAGCGCCCCCCGCGCCCAGGACAATGACCGCTTCATCCTGTATCCTGATATTTTCCTCGGTCATCGCCCGGTATAGTCCCAGAACATCGGTATTATATCCGACAAAACCATCCTCACCACGAACAAGGGTATTGACCGCGCCGATCCCGGACGCCGTTTTCTCCACCTGCTTAAGTCCTGCCATTACCTCGCTCTTATACGGAACGGTCACATTCATCCCCCGGATCCCCAGCGCATGCGCTCCCGCCACCGCTTCTAAGACCGCCCCGGCGGTCGTCGGAAAGGGCACGTAGGTCATATTTATCCCCATCATCTGCGCCAGGCGATTATGGATAAACGGCGACAGGGTGTGGTCCACCGGCTGGCCGATCAAGCCATAAACCTGGGTTGTTCCATCGATAAGAACGCTTTCACTTCGGTTTGTTTCGACCATTTTTATACCCTCTCCTTATCGCTTAGTTGATTAGGAAAACCCGATTCTCCCGCCGGCATTTTCGGCGGTAACACGCCAGAACCCATTGCTCCGGTATCCGCTTTAAGATAATCTGGATTTCTTCTTTCTTATTGATCGGTCGGACCAGCCAGGTATAAATCCCCGCCGATCGCGCTCCCCAAATGTCGGTAAAGATCTGATCACCGACAAACATCGTGTTGGTGGTGTCGGTTCCCATCATTTCCATCGCCCGATGATAGTTTTTGACAAGCGGTTTACCGGCCTTATGAATATACTGGCCGCCGACCGCATCACTGAACATTTTTACCCGTGGCTCGTCATTATTGGATAGCAGTACGATTTCATAACCTAACCGGCGCAATTCTCGAAAAAGAGCGATGCTGCGCTTATCGGCCGGTGCTCCGTGCCGCACTAAGGTATTGTCAATATCAAAGATGATCGCACGATACCCTTCCTCGTAAAGTTTATCAAACGGAATAACATAAGTAGAAACAATATAATTGTCGGGATAAAAATTATTAAACATTAGACATCCCTTCCTGGTGGCCTTAGCCCTTATTTATTTTACTATAGCAAACCCCTCGCCCGATGGCAAGGTGTTTATGCCACCTGCTTTCAGCAATTCTTTGGTGTATTCCGAACGGGGCGCGAAAAAGACCTCATTGGTGGTTCCCATTTCACAGATCCGCCCCCCCTGCATGACCATCACCCGGTCACAGATTTTATAAAGCACCCGCAGATCATGCGAAATAAACAGGATCGACAGTCCCATTTCCCGATGCAGTGTTAGCAACAATTCCAGTATCTGCGCCTGAATGGTCACATCCA